>JAHEIW010000164.1:0-3251 GCA_024639185.1 Deltaproteobacteria bacterium
CCGGTTGAATTCAGAGGCATCAAAATTGGCCAGGTGGTAGACATCAAAGCCCAGTTTAACCAGGAAACGCTCACCCCCCAGATTACGGTCCTGGTTGAAACGGAGCCCCAGCGCTGGCAGATTCTGGGTGAGTCCGACCTGGATGAGAAAGCCCGGATGGAAGCTTTGATCGCCAAAGGTTTCAGAGCTCAGCTTAAAACCGGTAGCCTGCTGACCGGACAGCTATATGTGGATTGGGATTTTCACCCGGATGCGCCACCGGCCAAAGTCAACTTAGATGGCCCATATCCGGAGTTGCCCACCATTCCCGCGCCCTTGCAGATCATCACCACTAGAGTCAGTGAACTATTAACTAAACTTGAAACCGTACCCATTGAAAAAATCGGCAAGGATCTGGCAGATACCCTTCATAACGTGAATAAGATAACCGCGTCTGCCGAGTTGCTTGAAGCAGTCCGGGCTCTGGATGAAACCCTGCAGGAAACCCGCGAGCTTACCAAAAATTTAAATTCAAACGTTGCCCCGGCTATCACCAAAACCCTCGATCAGGCCCAGCAGACACTGGTATCGGTTGAGGGCACTTTGGGCAAAGATGCGCCCATGCAGCATGACTTGCGACAGGCAATTAAAGAGCTGGGCGAAGCTGCCCGTTCTCTGCGTGTTCTGCTGGATTACCTGGAACGCCATCCGGATGCTCTTATCTTCGGGAAAGGAAACACACCACGATGATGCGCACAGGATTGTCTTACAAAACCATATGGCTGATATCGTTAACCGCCCTGTTGTTTGCGGGTTGTAGCAGCAGTACACCAAAAGCGGAATTCTACACCTTAAACGCGATCAGCAGCACCCGGCCTGATGCCACCACGACGCCTGCCGGGCAGCCTCTTTCCATTGGTATCGGCCCGGTGACCATTCCGAATGTATTGGATCGCCCTCAAATTGTGACGCGCACGGGCCCCAACAAGCTGCAAATTGATGAATTTCACCGCTGGGCTGGCCGTTTAGATGAGGACGTCGCACGGGTTGTGGCCGAAAATTTATCACTGCTGCTCGCCACAGAACATGTGGCTGTCTATCCCTGGGATGTCAGCTTTAAACCCAGTTATCAGGTGATACTGGACGTCCAGCGTTTTGAGGGCCGCATGGATAAGGGAGACGTCCTGCTGGAGGTGCTGTGGAAGGTTGTCGATGCGCAAAATAATACGACGCTGCGGATGAAAAAATCTGTTGTCACCGAGCCTTTTACGGCTACGAATTATAATACGCTTGTTGCCGCAAAAAGCCGTACAATTGGAAAACTTAGTGAATTTATTTCAAAAGAAATAAAGAATTTATAATATATTCTTAAATTATTACATGCAAGTTTTTAACAAGGTGTTCTGCAGCTGTAACCACATCGATTTTGCGGTTTTTGACATCTTCTAAAAGCGTTTGATAGGCAGCGGACGCATGACTATCGTTAAAAATCTTATCGCCCACCAAATCCATAACCAGTCGTTGGAATAAATCTAACGTCTGCTGTTCGCTATGTTTTTGAAACAGACCCCGATCGCGCAAATGCTGACGGTGATGCCAACAGGCATCAACAACCGCTGATATGCCTTCACCTTTGACTGCCACCGTTATGAGAACCGGCGCGCTCCAGCTACCTTCCCCCTTTTGACCCATTTGTAGCATACTTTTTAGCCGGGCCACTTCATTATCAGCACCCGGTAGATCGCCCTTGTTGACAACATATACATCGCCGATTTCCAGCAATCCGGCTTTGAGCGCCTGAATGTCATCCCCTGCTCCGGGCAAACTGACCACAATGGTCGTGTGCGCAAATTCGGCAACCTCGACCTCATCCTGCCCGACGCCTACGGTTTCAATCATCACCATATCATAGCCCATGGCATCCAGTACCAGCACGACTTCGCGGGTTGTAGTGCTCAATCCGCCAACATGCCCTCGCGTGGCCATCGATCGAATGAACACACCGTTGTCTTTCGCATGTTGCCCCATTCTGAGGCGATCTCCTAAAAATGCACCCCCTGTCCGCGCACTGGAGGGGTCAACCGCCACAACGGCCACTTTTAAATCCCGCCGGCGACATTCGGTGATCATGTGACTGACCAGGGTTGATTTACCCGAACCGGCCGGACCGGTAATGCCTACAATGAATGCTTTTCCGGTGTGTGCGAATATGGTTTTAAGCCCCGCCATACCGCTGGGGTCACCATCTTCAAGCTGCCGAATCAATCTGGCGCCGGCCAGTTGATCCCCGGCGAGGATTTTTTTAATATCTGTTGGCATGGTCCGATGATAGCCAAAATGGGTTTATTCGACGATATAGAGCCAGTTTGCAAAACGATCGACATTGCCCGCCACAATCGCGTTGAGCAGCTCGGCTATTTTGCGCGCTACAGGTCCGGGTGCATCCGGTAGTTTGCGATCATTGATCTGCTTGACCGGCAGGACCTTGAAGGGCGTGCTCGATAAAAAGATTTCTTCAGCCTCAACAAGCAGTTCAGGCTTTAACTGTTTTTCAATGCACTCGATACCGGCCTCCTGAGCAACTTCGAGAATCGACATGCGGGTAATACTTTTAAGTACCGTTCCCGTGGATGGTGTCAGCAGGCACCCGTCTTTGACCACAAACGCGGATTCGGTGCCACCTTCGGCAATGAATCCCTGTGTATCCAGCATAATGGCATGTTCAAAACCCTTTTTTTGAACCTCTAAACGGGCGACCATACCATTTAAGTAATTGGCCGCCGCTTTGGCTTCAATTGGAACGGTTCTGGGATCAAGCTTGCGCCAGTCGCTCACATACGCGGTCGTTCCCTCTGTGAACGGATCACCCTTTGCTCCCAGATCCTGTTCAGGATCCAAGGCGAATATCGAAACGCTCAATTGGCTGCTGGACGGAATAATTTCAAATGAAATCTCCGGATAAAAGCAGACAACTTTGACAAATCCCTTGTTGAGCTCGTTGCGTTTGACGGTGCCGGCAACCGCATCGCATAAGTCGTCTTTTGAAAACGGCAGCGCCATGTCCAGAAGTTCAGCCGACCGAAACAAACGATCGATATGGGCTTCGAGCCGAAAGACAGCCGGCCCCCGTGCCGTGTCGTAAAAGCTGATGACTTCAAAAATGGCCGATCCCCGGCCGAAGCTGTGGCTCATAATGTGCACGGTGGCATTTTCCCAGGGGATAAAATCGCCATTTAACCAGACCATACGATCTTCGACCATTTTTTTACCTC
>JAHEIW010000164.1:3351-7142 GCA_024639185.1 Deltaproteobacteria bacterium
TAATAAGTGTCTGGCGATAGGCCGCAGCGCTTTTGCCGGTACCTTTCAAATCCCAGGTCCATGAATAACCCACCAGATAGACGATCATTTCTTCGATCCGGGCATGGTCCAGTAACAATGTTAACATCTGGGGGGCAATTCCCGCCGACCGCCAGGATCGGCTGACTTCAACGGCCTTAACCTCCATCATGAGTCCCGGCCCCAGTTGGGTCCAGCGCTCCTGCGGATCGGGGTCATCCAAAACGCCAAAACCAATAATTTTTTCTGTTGCATCGAGCGCCAGCACCACATTCGCATCGGCTTTTTCGGCAATTTTCTCCAGACTTTCCCGCCGGGTATAAAGGGGTTTGTAGTCTGCGCTAACGTTAAACTGACCATTAAAGGCATAACGCTTGATGTCATCCGGGCGGCAAAAGGAACGAATCCGCACCCTGCCCTTATGCGTTGTGATCATATCTTCTTTTAACGTGGCGGACGGCATAAAACTCAATACCAACGGCATCACTCGACAGTCAAGGAAATTACGTTAAGTCGTCAAGGGAAAAAGAAATGGCAGGCGAACATGATGTCACGCTCGTCCTGCCATTACGGTATCTCAAGGTTAAGTCGTTAAAAAACTACTCCTTAGGCGTCCCCATAACTTCGGCAAACATGTCCATATCCCAGTCTCGGCCTTCGGCAACGTTCTGGCGGAATTTAACAAAGTCAACCACATCCTGGCCGGTGATTTTCTTGGTGTTGAAGGCACCGAAGCCCAGGAAGGCCTCGCCGGACATGTTGGCAGCCAGCCAATGGCGGTTGTGGTTCTTGCACATATCCCAGAAGTATTTTTTCTTCTGACGGATGCCGTCAATCGACATAATCAAGCAACCGGGGAACAGATTGGCAAATGTCCAAATAATTTTGTTGACCTCTTTATCCAGCAATTCAAAATCGGCATTGGCCTGATGTTGCTTTACCAGCGCGCGGGCCTCTTTGGCAGCCTCACCGGATTTATACTCACCGTAAACAATCTCGCCGTCTTCGACATATTTATCGGTGACGATCATCGGGTTGCGCATCCATTCGCCATCCACCTTCAAAACCGGCACGACCTTGCTGATCAAATTTTTGGCTTTCATCTTGTAGGCGGACCACATCTCGCAGGAGACGCAGTTCCACATGGCATCTTCGTTGCTGAGCATCCAGGGCAAAAAATCCGAAGATCCGCCAACAGGCGCTGATCCGTGGCGCGGGCCGGCCTGGCCGAAAATTGCCAGATCCGATGAAACCGCAAGATCACAGGCCATACCGATTTCCTGACCACCGGCCACCCGCATGCCGTTAACCCGGCAGATGACCGGCTTTTTGCAGGCCAGAATCGCATCCACCATGTGGTTGAACAGCTCCATATACTGGCCGTATTCATCACAGCGACGGCTGTAATATTCGCTGTATTCTTTGGTATTCCCGCCGGTGCAGAAGGCGAACGGGCCGGTACCGGTAAACACCACCGCCACGATAGTTCGGTCTAAGGATGCATTTTCAAAACCGGCAATCACCCCCTTTACCATTTCGGTGGTATAGGAGTTGTATTGACGCGGGTTGTTCAGGCGAATCCAGGCAACGTACAGGCCTTCCTGTGCGTTTCCTTTAGGGTCTGTCAGGGGTCTTTTCTCAAAGACCACACAGGGGGCATCTTCATCTTTTCCCCAGTGTGCATCGGTGTGTAGCATGTGGTCTTTTAATTCGTTGTCACGCGGCATCCAGTCTAAAGCCATAATACTTACCTCCTTTATTGTTGATAGATAATTTTCGTTAAAGTTCGATATTTATTATTTACGTGCCTTATTGGAGAAATATATTAACCACAAAGGCACAAAGTTCACAAAGAGGTCTTAAAGCGAATCTTAATTTTTCTTCTTCGTGCTCTTCGTGAACTTCGTGGATATATATATTCTAAGATTTACTTCCTTCAGACAAATTCGGGCTAAAGTATTAGAACCGTATTGGGTTTTAAAAATCAGGTGTCAGCACAATCCGTTTATCCGGGGACTCTTTGTGCGCCTCATCAAAGGTTTCCACAATGGAACTCATCGGTCGCGTTTGCACAAAGGCATCGATGTTAATTTTGCCTTTAACGACCATATCCAGCACGATGGGATAGTATTCGGGCAGGCACCCCCAGCTTCCGAGGATATCAGCATCAAAGGCCATCAATTTAGCGAACATGTATTCGGCCTTGGCCAGTCCGTAACCGACGACGATCAGTTTGCCCACAAAGCTCAGCACGCCGAGGGCAATCTCCTGACCGGCTTTGGCCCCGGTGATTTCAAAAATCTTCCAGCCGAAACTCGGCAACCCATTTTCTTTGCACATGGTTTTAAATTCCTGGGAAACGGCCCGGGCATCTTTGTCGGTTGAATTAATGACAAAATCCGCCCCGTATTTCAGGGCGCGCTCCAGCTTAGCCGGATTGCGGGCAATACCCACCACCGTCTTGGCCCCCAGGGCTTTGGCCGTCTGCCCCATGTACTGTCCAACACCGCCGGTGATACCGACGACCACGACATTATCTCCAGGCTGAAAATCTGCTCTTTTAGCTGCCTGATAAGGCGTGGTCCCAGCATCGGCTATCACCGCCAGGTGTTCCAGTGGTATGTCACCCCTGTTTTTGACTTCACACAAATCTACACTGGGCACCGGGATATGGCTCGAAAATCCGCCGTAGGGCCCAAGGCTGTTGCCTGGCATTTTTTGGTTGAGACAGCGGTTGCCCCGACCGGTTTTACAGAGGATGCATTGGCGGCAGGGCATGACCGCCGGAATAATGACCTCTTTGCCGACCCACTGCTCATCACCGGCAACCACCGTGCCGGATATTTCATGTCCAAGTGTTAAGGGCGGTTTTGAAACCGTGCGCACGCCATCATAAAAATATCCCAGATCGGTGTGACAGACACCACAACCGGCGACCTCGACCAGGGCTTCGCCGGGCTCTAAATCCGGAACCGGTAGCTCGACTTTCTCTATTTTGCCCGGCGTTTTCTTTTTGGTTTCCCTGTCAAAGGTAGTGGGTTGAACCATCTGCCAGGTATGAATTTTATCAGGTACGCCTGCCATTTTATCCTCCTTTTTAAATTTTTTACTTGCTTTTAGTGCTAAAATTTGAAACTACGTCATAGCTACAATGTAACTATATGCATGTCAAGAATTTTTATTGACTTAAACCAGGTCCGGCTTTAGTCTGAGTCCGATATTCCATCACACCACCAATAGTGCAATGGTTTCAATAATCTAAAATGACCTTTACGCATTTTCAGAAAAGAGAATTCAAAAATTCATCCATACAAAAATGACTCCGCTTCTTTAATTTTGAAGCGGTTATTTCGCATATCATGAGGAGGGTCTTATGTTACTCGAAGGTAAAAATGCGCTGGTGACCGGAGGCTCACAGGGAATTGGTGCTGCCGCCTCCCTCGAACTGGCCAGCGAAGGCGCCAATGTTTGCTTGACCTATCGCAAACACAAAGCCGAAGCTATGAAATACGCAGAAGAAATTCAGGCGATGGGTCGCAAGGCCCTGGCGGTACAATGTGATATCGCTTCGTTTGCCGACGCTGAAAAAGTGGTCAAAGCAGCGGTTGAGGCGTTCGGCAGCCTGCACGTGCTGGTCAACAATGCCGGCATGAACTGGGATGGTGTATCCTGGAAAATGACCGAAGAACAATGGGACCGGGTGTTGGAAGTCAACCTGAAAGGTTATTTCAACTTTACCCGCCAGGTGGCACCGCTTTTGAAGGATCAAAAAT
>JAHEIW010000054.1:0-5680 GCA_024639185.1 Deltaproteobacteria bacterium
TACATCAGCGAATCGTTGCCGCCAAATACGTTCATCAACAGGCTGGCTCTCCAGTAATCCGGATGGGTGCGCTTTAAACTCGGCAGGTTCAAAATGACCTGAGATTGCACCTGACCGGGTTTGTCGATCAAAACCACAACCGGAGGCGTCTTGGTAGGATCCTTTAATTTACGCTGTGGCGCCGGCGATTTCGGAAAAGCCTTTATGAAGCGACTCAGACCGGAAACGATTTGTTCCTTATCGATATCACCGGCAATCGCAATGGTCATGTTCTCAGGGACAAAATACGTCTTTAAGAACTGTTTCAGATCCGCCTGTGATATGTTTGGAATGGTTTCTAAACCCAAAAGCGGATCCCGGCCGTATAAATGGCCCTTAAAGTGCCAGATCTTGCTTTCCCGCATGGCTACCGACATGGCATCGCCCCCCTGTCGTTTAAGCGATACGAGCTCCTGGTTTTTGGCCACCTGCAAAACAGCGGGATCAAATCCGGGACGCGTCAGCACCTGTTGTAACAGCTTAAGCCCCGTTTCCCATTCGGACTTCATCACCGACAGGCGCACCGCTGTCTGCTCCTCGTCCACCGATACACCCAGCTGAATGGCATTTTCGTCCAGCACCAGTGCCAGTTCGCCGGGTGATAGATCCTGCGTGCCTCCCCGCACAATCACGTTGTTAAAAACGTCGGCCAAACCCGTCTTTGATGTGGATAGATCAACCGAACCGGCCTTTAACAGGATCGTCAGATCAATCAGGGGCAGCTCGGTGTCCGGCAGGAAAAACACTTTAACCTTTTCAACATCAAATATTTCAGCCCGGGGGTATTTTATCTTATGCGGGTCGCGCCTGAATGAAAGCGGATGTTTCCAGCCCACCGGGGTGGGATATTTGGACCTGTTTTTAAAGTCACCCTTATAGGTCAGATTGGCGGCTGCACCGCTGCTGATGTTGCGAACTTCCGTATACTGGGCGGGCGGTTTGTCCGGCTGGCCACCGGGAATGACGTAAACCACAGTCTTTTTGTCGCTGTGAACATATTTTTGCGCTGCTTTTTGAATGTCAGCGGGTGTGACCGCATCGATGCGCGCCAGATAGTCCTTCAGGTACCGCCAGCCGACCTGCACCTCAAGAGTCGCCAACGTGCCGGCCAGGCTTTCATTGCTGCGCATGCGATCTAAAAAATCGCGCCGGTTGAGTTTTTTGATGCGCGCCAGTTCGCGGGCCGATACCGCTTCGGTTTTAAATTTTTCAACTTCAGCTACCAGCAACGCTTCCAGCTTTTCACAGGCCGCTAGATAGGCCTTGCGCTGCTCATCCTCACCGGGTTGACCGGACGATTTTTTTAGCGCCTCGGGCTCGTTGGGGGATCCGCCGACGATGAGCATGCCGCCATAACGGTTATCCGGATTATAGGCCCAGGCTTCAACGGCCAGACCCTGGTTGACGATATTTTGCGTCATGCGGGCGCCGCGCCCATGACTCAGGACCATAATCATGGCATCGAGGGCATAAAAGTCCGGCGTTCCCATGCGGGTGCTGTGATATCCGATTCTGACCAGGGGCGTGCGTGCGCCCTTTAGAAACCGAATATTCTTGCGTGGTCCCTGCTGCGGGGGTTCACGCGTAACCGTTTCGGCGGCGTTTTGGCCGGTCGGATAGCGGCCGAAATACGTTCGGGCCAGTTGTTTGGCCTGCGCAATGGTGATATCGCCAACCAGCACGCAAACCGCATTGGCGGGATTGTAATACTTCTGATGAAATTTAATAGCATCCTGTGTGCTGTACTTTTCCATATCGCTTTTCCATCCGATGGTGGGGTTGCGATACGGATGGGCGCTGTAGGCGCTGGCATTCAAATCCAGCCAGGCAGCTCCGCCGGGGTCATTGATATATCGAAAGGCCCACTCGCGCTGAACCACTTCTTTTTCAACGTAGAATTCGCGCCAGGACGGTTCAAATATCTGCTCGCTGACAATGGAAAACCACTGCTCCAGCATATCCGAGGGAACCGAGGTGATATACTGCGTTTGATCTTTGGTCGTAAAGGCATTCACGCCGACGGCCCCGATTTTGCCCAGCTGAGAAGAAAAGGCCTGGGGCACATAAATTTTTTGGACTTCGGCGCGTAATTTCTGCATTTCGGCGCGCTTTTGCCGGATACGGTTTTGATCCGGTGACCGTTTTTTCTGTTCGTTGAGAATGCTCTGGTAGGCGGCCTCGATCTGCTGCTGCAGTCTGGCGTCTTTGGCGACATCCAGAGTGCCGAAATTCCGTGTCCCTTTGAACATCATATGCTCCAGCAGATGGGCAATGCCGGTCCGGCCGGTCTCTTCGAGGGCCGATCCAGCACGGATGGCCAATCGAGCGGCCACCTGGGGGGTTGCCGGCCGTTCCACAACCAAAAACAGCATACCGTTCTCAAGCTGAAATTCTTTAACATCAAGCCGAATATCAACCGCCGTATCAGATGCCAGGCAAGTTGTTGCAAATAGTGTTAGCAGCAGCAGATAAATTATAGGGGATTTAGTATGACGCATAGGATATTTCTCCAACATTCACTTAATTGATGCACGCCTTTTTTCCTTGACGATATCCACCAATTGATTCTTTATTTTGTAACAATTTCAAAACATAAAAGCTAATGGCCAAAATCGATTTGTCAAAACGCATTTTTCCAAAATGGCCCCATTTTGGACAGGCGCATGGGCTTTATAACAAATTTTCGCAAAAATCCAACTTCCGGCCAATAAGAAACGGCCCGGTACAAATCGTACACATGGCCGTTAATTAATCATTGCCTTAAAAGGTAACTACATAAAATTATTTATTTTTTGAAAATTGAGCCATTTTCCATAAATCTTTGACCAGCGGTTTTACGACGAAATGGATCAGGCTTCGTACATGACCGCCACAATGGTCGCCTTTCCTTTTTTGGCGGCAATGTGATGGGCGGTGGTCGATAGATAGTAAGCGCTGTCACCCGGCTCGAGCTCGTAGCGATCATCCCCGATCTCCAAAACCACTTCCCCATCGAGTACAAAGATAAATTCCTCGCCTTCGTGCAGCGAAGTTTCCTTATCGGGATCTTCTTCGAGCTGAACCAGAAATGCCTCCATGTGACGCCCCTTCACATCCGGCGCCAGGCTTTTATACGTATAGATCTGTTTTCGGCTCTTGTGAGATGTCGACCGTGTAATGGTGCGCTGTTCGTCCTTGCGGGTGATGACATACAGTTTGTCACCCACGCCTGAAACCAGACGGCCGAAGGCGCTGTCCAGGGCTTTTGATAATTTGATCACCGTGCCCAGCTGCGGTTGCAGCTCCTTATTTTCGATCTTCGACAGAAAATCGACTTCAAAACCGGTTAATTTGGATATCTCATCAAGCGACAGATTCTTTTCTTCCCGGATTTTGCGGATCCGCTCGCCGACGTCATCCACGCTCTTGGGCGGTTCCACCGGTATATCGCCGGTTAAATCTTCAAAAAAGTCAAAGTCAAAATGCGGTTTTTTGATTTTGTCTTGCATTGTAGCTCCTTATAGCAAATCGTTTGGTCCTGATTTCAATGGCCCGTTGGGTTACAGACTTTTGGCGCCCAGATAGCGGGCGATGACCAGCCGCTGAACCTCGGAGGTGCCTTCGCCGATTTCAAGAAGTTTCTGGTCTCTGTAAAAACGCTCGATATCATACTCTTTCATCAACCCGTATCCACCGTGCAGCTGGACGGAATGATTCGCCGCGCGATACATCACTTCCGAACAATACAGTTTTGCCATGGCCGCTTCTTTGGCGTAAGGCAGGGAATTGTCGTTCAACCAGCAGGCTTTGTATAGCAGCAGACGGGCACATTCGATTTCGGTTGCCATATCCGCCAGCTTAAAGGCATTGACCTGAAAGGTGGCAATCAGCCGTCCAAACTGCTCGCGTTCCTGACAGTATTTCATGGCCATGTCAAAACAGCCCTGAGCGCCGCCCAGGCCCATGGCGCCAATGGAAAGCCGGCCGCCATCCAGGGTTTTCATCATCTGGTGAAACCCCTGCCCCCTGGGGCCCAGAAGGTTATCTTTTGGAACCCGGCAATCTTCAAAATACAGCTCGCTGGTGTTCGAGGCGCGCCACATGAGCTTGCCGTGCATCTCTTTGGCGGTGAATCCGGGTGTGCCGGATTCAACAATGATGCAGGAAAGCTCGGGTTTGCCATCATCTCTGACACCGGTTCGGGCCAACACCGTAGCGCCGGTGGTGATATCGGTGGCCGCATTAGTGATAAAAATCTTGCTGCCGTTGATCACCCATTCATTACCGTCTAAAACGGCGGTGGTCTGGGTGTTGCCGGCGTCAGAGCCCGCATTGGGCTCGGTCAGTCCAAAACCCCACAGGGCCTCTCCGCTGCAAAGCTTTGGCAAATATTTCATTTTTTGCTCCTCATTGCCAAAATAGTACAGCGGGCCGATCCCCAGCGAGTTTTCGGCGGCTACGGTGGCGGCATGCGATCCGTCAACCCGCGCGATTTCCTCTACCGCAATGATATAGGAAATATAATCCATGGCCTGGCCGCCGTATTTATCGGAGACAAAAATCCCGAACAGCCCCAGTTCGGCCATTTTTTGCATGGTGTCATACGAAAATTCTTCTTTTTCATCTAACTCCCTGGCTACCGGCTTGATCTCTTTTTCAGCAAAACTGCGCACCGATTCACGTAAGATCTCATGGTCAGTTGAAAGGCTGAAATCCATAAGCGCTCCTTTATCATCGGAAAATCCGACGGTCATCAATAAGGGTCATTAAACGGGTATTTTTTTTACATGCCGCACTGTGCTATAGTACCTGAAACTGGCCCATTTTATAGGCGCAAGATCTCAAGTTGTCAATCGTTAATAAGCAAAGGTTCCGGGTTCAGCGTTCAGCGTTCAGGGGTTCGACCGCTGGTGTCTGGTCTCTGGCTGCTTGCCGCGGCGTAGCTCGATAGAGCGAAGACGGGAACCTTTGAAGCCTGAACCTGACCCGACATGCCCGAACTTCCGGAAGTACAGACCATTGTTAATGACCTCAGAGCAGCCCGGCTTGAAGGCCGGACCATAAAGGCGGCCAGGGTTTTCTGGGCCCGCACAATCGCGGAACCGTCGGCAAAAGCGTTTTGTAATCAGATCAGGGGCCGGACGATTGACGCCATTCGCCGTCGCGGAAAATTCATTGTTTTCGATTTCCACAACAACGGCCATTTGCTGATGCATTTGCGCATGTCCGGCCGGCTGCATCTGGTGGGCGCCAAAAAGCCCCGTAAAAAGCATGAACATGTTTTGCTGAATCTGGATGACGGCCAGCAGCTGCGCTTTCATGATACCCGCAAATTCGGCCGTCTCTATCTGACGTCGGACGCGGACCCCATTCTGGGGCGCCTGGGGCCGGAGCCGCTGGCGCAGGGATTTACACATCAAAAATTGGCCGGGCTTCTTAAGCCGCGCAAACGTCTGTTAAAGCCCTTGCTGCTCGATCAGACCTTTATCGCCGGACTCGGCAATATTTATGTCGATGAGGCCCTGTGGGAATCGAAAATTCACCCCTGCCGCACGGCGGCTTCTTTGTCGGAAACTGAAATTCAGGCGCTGCACCGGGCCATACCGCGGGTGCTCAAACGGGGCTTAAAAAACCTGGGAACCTCATTGGGAACCGGTAAAAC
>JAHEIW010000054.1:5780-25305 GCA_024639185.1 Deltaproteobacteria bacterium
ACCCCTGCCGCACGGCGGCTTCTTTGTCGGAAACTGAAATTCAGGCGCTGCACCGGGCCATACCGCGGGTGCTCAAACGGGGCTTAAAAAACCTGGGAACCTCATTGGGAACCGGTAAAACAAATTTTTATTCGGTGGCCCGACATCAGGGCCGCAACCGCGACCAGCTGAAGGTCTTCCGGCGCACCGGCCGCCCCTGTTCGCGCTGCGGTCAGACAGTCGAGCGAATCATTGTCGGTCAGCGCAGTACGCATATATGTGCGCGGTGTCAAGTTTAAGAGGTTCTGGGTTCTGGGTTCAAAGGTTGAACGTTCAGCTTTCAAAGGTCCAGCTACTGGCTGCTTGCCGCTGGCATCAGGCCTCTGGCATCTAGCTTTTAGCCAGTAGCAAGAAGCGAGAAGCCAGTTGCCTGATTTGCACTTGCCGGCGCAATTGCACAGCTGAAATTTTTAAACCTGAACCAGTGAATGAAAGGATTGGACGATGCCCACCGGCGCCTGCGGTATTAATTGTGATGTCTGTAAGTTAAATTTGCTGGGCACCTGCTCCAGCTGTGGCCCGGGCACCAGCCCCCAGGCGGAGCAGAAGCTGGCGGCCCAAATGCGGTTATTGGGCGGCACCTGCGCCATTCTGGCCTGTGCGCAGTTGAACCGGGTGGAATACTGCCTGCGGGATTGTGCTCAATTTCCGTGTGATAATTTTTCAAAAGGTCCCTACCCGTTCAGCCAAGGCTATCTGCAGATGCAGGAGCGCCGCCGCGGGCAAAATCCTCCCGCGTTCGCCCCCGATAATACTCCGGTGGAGGTGCCTTCCCATTTTTGGGACGAGCTGCAAACCCGGGATCTGAACGCCCTATGCAACTGGACGCTTTTCAGACCGGAATCGGACCGGCAGCTGGTGTTCCAATTCCTGCATGAAGAGGTGCTGGTGGATGTTGCCGGGCGCTGCCTGAAACGCGATGGCGGCAACGGCTGGGAAATAACGCCGGACCCGCTGCTTGAGCTCGTCACCGTGATTTATCTGAATCACGTCAAAAAGCTGTATCCCCTGGGTGCCGACATTGTGGGCGTCAAGGATCTGAAAGAGGCCCATTTTTTCCAGGGGCCCCACGTGCTGCAGACCGATCCCCTGCTGCAGCGCTATGGGCAGGACATCCGCGGCTTTGAAGAGGCCGCTCAATTCCTGAAAGGCCGTGCGGTGGACATGGCCGATGCGGCCTTTGAGCTGTTTCCCTTTCCGCGTGTGCCGCTGTATTATTTATTCTGGCAGGGCGATGCCGAATTTGAACCCCGCATTTCGGTTTTGTTTGATCGCTCGATTGAAGCCGTCTTTTCAGCCGATGCCATCTGGGGGCTTGTCGGCCGCGTGTCCACTGCCCTGTTGCAGGGACCGGCAAGCATATGACAGCAAACGGGGGGACAGAGTCCAGATGGTTGAGGTCGGATGATAGGGGCTAAAATTGGGATTCCCGGGGTGAGCCAATGCCAGAGTGAATTTCTGTAGCTGGCATCAAAATTTCGTAATTCCGGTATAATTTTCGGGGGTAATTTTCAGCAATTCATCCTTGACGGACCTGGCGATATCCAGAGTATGAATAAACTCGGTAATGGCCTGCTGGTCGATGGTTGTATGCGTGCGGGTCAGTGCTTTTAGCGCTTCATAAGGCTGGGGATAGCCTTCGCGGCGCAAAATCGTCTGGATGGCTTCGGCCACCACCGCCCAGTTACTTTGTAAATCAGCACGGGTCACATCGGCATTTAAAATCAGTTTATGCAACCCCCGCAGCAATGATTTTAACCCGATGAGCGTATGGGCCAACGGAACGCCGATATTGCGGGTTACAGTCGAGTCCGTTAAATCCCGTTGCAGTCTTGAAATCGGAAGTTTGGCGGACAGATGTTCCAATATCGCATTGGCCACCCCAAAATTGCCTTCCGCGTTTTCAAAATCGATGGGGTTGACCTTATGCGGCATGGTTGAAGAGCCGACCTCGCCTTTTTTGATCTTCTGTTTAAAATAATCAAAAGAAATATAGGTCCAGATATCGCGCGTTAAGTCGATCAGAATCGTGTTGATGCGCTTTACGGCATCGCAAAATGCGGCCAAATTGTCATAATGATCGATCTGAGTCGTGACTCTGGTGCGCACCAGACCCAGGGATGTGTTGACCAGTTGATCTGCAAATGCAATCCAGTCGACATCGGGATAGGCCACCTGGTGGGCATTGAAATTGCCGATGGCACCTCCGAACTTCGCCGAAAAAGGAATCGTCTGTAACAGATCGGATTGAACCGCCAGACGATCAACAAATACGTAAAACTCTTTTCCAATGGTGGTGGGCGATGCCGGTTGACCATGGGTGCGCGCCAGCATGGGCATATCGGCCCATTTTCGAGCTTTATTCTCAAGATCTTCAACAACTTCGGCAAGCGCCGGCTTTAGCACTGTCAGGTACGCTTCTTTGATGGAAAGCGGCAAGGCTGTATTATTGATATCCTGGGATGTTAAGCCAAAGTGAATAAATTCCTTGTAAGATGTCAGATCCAGTTCGTCAAACTTGTCCTTTAAAAAATACTCTACAGCTTTGACATCATGATTGGTGACTTTTTCAATTTCTTTTACTCTGGCGGCATCTTCAACGGAGAATTCTTTATAAATCCTGCGTAAAGATTCAAAGGTCTTTTTACCAATCCCTTTGAGCGGGGGCAGGGGGATGTTGCACAGCGCAATAAAATATTCGACCTCGATTTGCACCCGGTAGTTAATCAGGGCCCCTTCGGAAAAGTATTTTGCCAGGGACGCCGTCGCCCGCCGGTAGCGGCCGTCAACCGGAGAAATTGCTGCTAAGCTTGATACATTCATGGGTCGGTTCCTGTATTCAACGCATGGGATTTATAGAGAAAGAAGGTAAACGATGCAAAAGTATAGATAAATGCCCCGGCGGTGTCAAGCTGACGGGGGTAGCCGGCAACTGAAATGCAAACGTCAATAGCCGGCAAATTGTCTCACACGGTTTGGGCATACTCGGTACCAGGCGGTCACATCGATGTTTTGTCCCACCCCTGCGGCAGCAAGCATCTTGACCACCTGTTGCCGGTTTTCCACAATTTGCTTCATCATGGCAAGCTGCATTTCAGCGGTTGCCTGCATTTGCTGCGCTACCAATGCCATCGAACGATCTAATGCGACCTGACCGGCATCCATTGCCGGGCTCCTTTTTTCATACAGGAATTAACCCCCAAATAAGTCCATCTGTCATATATCGGCCTGCTGGCAAAAATCTTTAGATCGCTTTTTAAACCATTTTTTTATATAATGGGCAAAGGCATAGGCGTTAACTGGAATTCAGGACCGACACAGGAGATCGCTAAATGCGCAGAACGTTGATTATTGTCATCGTTGTCTTACTCGGCATCGGCGGGTATCTGAGATGGGACTGGCACGATAAAACCAAAAAACTGCAACTGGAGCCCAGCATAACACTGTATTACTGGACGGATGCCAAAGGCCAGAAGCACGTATCGGATTCTCCGCCGCCGGAAAATATTCAAGACGTAACCACCGACAAGGGCTACAAGTACGTCCGAGCGCCGCTGGTCATCATCATTAGAGACAAGACCATCGATTTTTATCAATTTATAAAGAAGAAATTATTTAAACCCAGGAAAACCAAAAAGAAGTGATAGGCTGCTCAATCGTAGAACCTGGCTTTGATGACGTTAACGCAATCGCGTTTGTCATTGACCGGCTCATGGCAGAATAAAATGGTGAAATGCTGGAAAAATGGGATATCGGGCGCAACAACCAGCAGATGTTGTGATTTTACTGCCCGATGCGGCCCATAGAATAGCACGCGTTCTTGAAGGCAATCCCGGTATTGCAATACCCCATGTTTTGGTTACGAAGAAACCGGCGGAAACTGGGTTAAAATTCGATGAACCACATCGTTTACCATCTGGTTTTCGACTGCCGGGTTCCGATCGGGATCTAAGATCGCACGCGCCTCACCCCACCAGATGACCCGATTGGTATCGGGGTCAACAAAATGCAGGATCAGCTTTCCTTTTTCAACGATTAAATCCGAATCGAACCCGCGCCAGGCAGTGGTGAAAATCCTAGATCGGACGCCATAAATATGGACCAGGAAGTCAGGGTTTTGGGTCGATCGTCGCACATTTTTAGCCTGTAAGACCGTATGAATGGCCGTTTGGATCCGCTCCAACATCAGATCTTCGATGCGAACGGTTGTCGGTATCGGTCTGAGGTCATAGGTTCGCAGATTTGAAAAATTCACATTCACATTGTAATCCCAGTTAACCGTCTTGGGGATTTCGACAGTTGCCGCACAACCACTGAAAAGAGCCACCAATACCAGAACCAGAAATTTATGATAACCGTTCATATCCGACCTCCTTTGATGCTGGATAAGGGTGTCCATATAATCACAGCATGTATTTTATTTGATAGTCTAATCATAGTCAACAAATGACCAAGAGTCAATCAACAGGTGGTCAAGAATGTCAAGCAATAAAAAAATGGATGGCCGTGTTGCGATGCCAGACATGAAAGCTTACGTTTTAAAGATGGGCTTCAAGTGATACGAACTTTCCCGGATGCGCTGAGTCGATGGCGCAGGCGGGCGAATCGTTGCTGGATTTGATTGTTGTTGACACCAATGGCCAGCGCCCTGCGGCTGCCGACCATGACCACCAGATGGCGTCCCCGGGTGACGGCCGTATAAATCAAGTTGCGCTGCAGCAGAATATAGTGCTGGGTCAAAATCGGTAAGATAACGACCGGATATTCCGAGCCCTGCGATTTATGAACCGAAACCGCATAGGCCAGCACCATCTCATCCAGTTCGTTAAAATCATAAACAACATCACGATTATCAAAGCAGGCCGTCAACTGGCGCTCTTCGGTTTGAATGGCAGAAATGCGCCCGATATCGCCGTTAAACACCTCTTTGTCATAATTGTTGCGGATTTGCATCACTTTATCATTGACCCGCAAGGTGCGGTCGCCGCGAACAATGCCGCCATTGCCGGGGTTTAATACATCCTGCAGCCGGTTATTGAGATTGACAGCCCCGACAATCCCTTTGTGCATCGGTGTCAGGACCTGAATATCGTCAATGGCATCGAAGCCAAAGCGCTGAGAAATTCGTCTGTGGGCGAGTTCCAAAATAATATCCAGGACCTTTTCGGGGTCGTCCTGCTCGATGAAATAAAAATCATTTTGGGGGTCTGTAATTTCAGACTGACCGATGATGGGCAGTTCACCTGCATTGATTTTATGGGCATTGACGATAATGCGGCTGGATTTGGCCTGGCGGAATATTTCAGTCAACTCGATAACCGCAACCGCGCCGGATACAATCAAATCGTTGAGCACATTGCCGGCACCAACCGATGGCAGCTGGTTGACGTCACCCACAAAAATGCAGCTGGCGGTGGCAGGAACCGCCTTGAGAAGATGGAACATCAAAACCGTATCGATCATAGAGGTTTCATCAACAATCAGCACATCACACTCAAGCGGGTTCTTTTCATGTCTTTGAAAGCCGAGTTTGTGGATACTGTATTCGAGCAGGCGGTGGATCGTTTTGGCCGGGTGGCCGGTCATTTCACTCATGCGTTTTGCTGCTCTGCCGGTGGGTGCCGCCAGCATGATATTGATCTTCATTTGCGAAAAGATTTTAAGAATGGCCTTGATGATGGTGGTTTTGCCGGTACCCGGCCCGCCGGTCAAAACCAGGACCTTGTTTTCAAGGGCATATCGAATAGCGTCTTTCTGTTTTTCGGCCGGTTGAAACGCAAGCTGATCCTGGACCCACCGCATCGCCCGGACGGAATCAACCGCTCGCATGGATTTCGGTGTGGATAGCAGGGCCTTCAGACGGTTGGCAATGCCGGTTTCACACTGATGATATCGGGTTAGATAAACAGCTTTGTTATTTTCGATAACGTCTTCAAAGTCTGCATTCATATCTTCAATAACGATCTGTTTGCCTGCATGCAGACGGCCGATGGCGGCGACAATCGGCTCCCGCTGTACGTTTAAAATTTCGCTGCAGCGCCCGATCAGCGGTTCATAAGGGAAAAACACATGCCCATCTTCTGATAGCTGGCGCAGTGCGTAAACAACCCCTGCTTCGACCCTTACGCTGGCATCATTGGAAAAGCCGAGCTCTTTGGCGATATGGTCGGCCTTTAAAAATCCGATCCCGAATATGTCCGTTGCCAGGCGATAGGGATTTTGTTTGACCACTGCGATCGAACGATCTGCGTACCGCTTAAAAATCTTGGTGGCATAAACAGCACTGACGCCATGGCTTTGCAAAAAGATCATCACATCACGGATTTCCTTCTGCGCCTCCCAGGCTTTGGCAATATTGGCCAGACTTTTTTTGCCGATGCCTTTGATATCCGCCAGGCGGCCGATTTGATTTTCAATGACGTCCAGCGTTTTTTCGCCGAATCGTTCGACGATGCGCCCGGCCATTACCGGGCCCAGCCCTTTGATCAATCCGGAACCCAGGTATTTTTGAATGCCATGAACTGTGGCCGGAACTTTGGTTTTAAAATGTGCCACCTTGAATTGTTCACCAAATTTAGGATGGATCGTCCACTCACCCTGCATGTCGAGGATTTCACCGGGCATCGGCGCCATCAGGTTGCCGACGACCGTGATCAGATCATTTTTGCCCCGCACCTTGACCTTGGCGATGGTATAGCCGTTATCTTCGTTGGTGAATGTGATTCTTTCTATCTGACCGGATAATTCGGTGGGCATTACGGGCGTCCATTTACAGGTTGCGAGCTAAAATTGATGGAAATTCATTCAAACAAGTCGGTTGCTTTCAAGCTTCGTTATGGAGTAATGGAGTTAAGCTAATTGCGGATTTTAGATTGCGGATTGCAGATTAAAATATCAAACATATCCTCCATTCAAAATCCGAAATCCGAAATCTGAAATCTGAAATCTTAAGTACTCCAATACTCCAGTGTTTTTTGGCCATCCATCTTGGGTTTGCTGATAAAATTGCGTCTCGGCACTCAGACCCAATCTGGCAGTCGTATTTCCGACTCAGACGGTGAATCCGGGATATAGCACTTGATATCAATGACCGGTGTACCGTCGAAGGCATCGATGTCTTCAATGTGAATCCGCCGCCCTTCAATTGAATTTATTTTACAGCGTGTCAACCCGACCAGGTTGGGTCGCAGGGGGGAATGGGTGCCAAAAACGCCGGTCAGAGGATTATTCTCATCTCCACGCGGGTGCACGCTAAGGGTATTGCGTTGCTCAACGGAGTCGTTTTCATGGAACCAGAAAAGCACCAGGATATGCGAAAAATACTCCAGCCCCAACAGCGCATCAGCATAGGGCTCGAAGATGTCAATCCAGGTCGCACTTTCTTTTTTGTTAATCCTGCCCACAGGAAAAATACGAAAAGATTCCGGCATGGCATCTGTCTCCATTCCGATGATAGTGATTAAGGTTTCTCAAAAATAAAGAAATTTTAGTTTTACTAATATAAATTTGAGCGAATTAATTTTTCATTCAAAGATAAACTGGTTTCAAAATCTTTAGATTTTATTCGAGAGCACGGCGTAATCCGGTTCAAAAGCGGAGCGTACACGTTAGTACGCGAGCATTATGAACCGGATTATAACACAGCTCTCGGATAAAAGATGAGGGTTTAGGAACCAGTTTTTAATCTTGTTTGAGTTCTTTGATGTCTGCATAATAATCCAGTGCCTGGGGATTACTGAGGGCATCTTTGTTGAGCACTTTCTGGCCCTGGATTACTTTTTTAACTGCCAGTTCCACCTTTTTCATATTGAGTGTGTAAGGCACATCCGGCACGCTGATGATCTTAGCGGGCACGTGCCGCGGAGATGCATTGACGCGTATGGTTTGCCGGATGTTGTTTTTGAGGTCATCGGTCAATTCGACCCCTTCGCCCAGCTTGACAAACAAAATCACCCGCACATCATTTTTCCAGTCCTGCCCGACCACGACGCTATCGGCGATTTCCGGCATTTGCTCCAGCTGTCGATAAATTTCGGCCGTGCCGATACGAACCCCGCCGGGGTTCAACGTTGCATCTGATCGGCCGAGCATGACAACACCGCCGCGCCGCGTCACGGTCACAAAATCACCATGGCGCCAGATGTTGGGAAAGACGTCAAAATAAGCGTTGTGATATTTGCGGCCGTCTGGATCTTCCCAGAAATATATGGGCATCGACGGAAAGGGTTTGCAGCAAACCAGCTCCCCCTGCTCGTCGATCAGATCGTTGCCCAGCTCATCAAAGGCGCGCACATCCATCGCCAGTCCCCGGCACTGAAGCTCGCCGGCATAAACCGGCAGCATGGGATTGCCCAGAGCAAAGCAGCCATTTAAATCGGTTCCGCCGGAAATGGAGGCCAGCTGCAAATCGTTCTTGATTTCTTGATAAATAAAATCGAACCCCTCGATGGACAGCGGGGAGCCGGTGGAAAGAACAGCGCGTAACGGTGTCAGGTCGTAAGTCTTAGCGGGTTTGACACCTGCATTCATCAAGGCGGCAATATAACCGGCGCTGGTCCCGAAGACCGTTATTTTCTCATCCTGGGCCATTTCCCACAATGCGCCCGGGTTCGGATGGAAGGGATTGCCGTCAAACAGGACCAGGGTCGCCCCAACGCCCAGGCCACAGGTCAGCCAGTTCCACATCATCCAGCCGCAGGTGGTGAAATAAAAAAGGGTGTCCTCCCGTTTCAAATCGGTGTGCAGGATATGTTCCTTGAGCTGATGCACCAGGATGCCGCCGGCGCTTTGCACCATGCATTTTGGCAATCCGGTGGTACCGGAAGAGTACATAATGTAAAGGGGGTGCCCGAAAGGCAGCTGCTCAAATTCAATTTCCAGGCCCGATTCAGAAGACCGGAAATCCTGATAATGAACCGCATTGGCAATGGCACTGATATCCGCTTTGGGCTCGGTGTAGGGCACGACGACGACCTTCTCGATGGACGGCAACTCTTTGAGGATGTTGGCAATACGTTCCAGAGAATCCAATTTTTTGCCTTTAAACGAATAGCCGTTGGCCGTGAACAGAACCCGGGGCTTGATCTGCCCAAAGCGATCGAGCACGCCTTTGATACCAAAATCCGGCGAACAGGACGACCAGGCGGCGCCCATACTCGTAGCCGCCAGCATCGCAATAATGGATTCAGGCATATTGGGCATGAAGCCCACCACTCGGTCGCCGGGCTCAATCCCCAGCTCTTTTAATGAGCGCGCCAGGCGTGCCACTTCATCGTAAAGCTGGGCGTAAGTCATCCGGACGGAGGGTTGGTCTTCTCCTTTGAAAATCAACGCTACCCGGTCATCCCGGAAGCGAAGCAGATTTTCGGCAAAATTGAGCCGGGCTCCCGCAAACCATTCGGCTCCCGGCATCTTGGCGGTATCATCGATGACCTCTTCATACGGTTGAGAGTGGATAATGTCGGCAAATTTCCAGAAAGCCGCCCAGAAATCAGAAATGTTTTCAATCGACCATTCATACAGCGGCGCATATGTCGTAAAATCTTGATCGTAGGTTTTATTAATAAAGGTCATGAAACGATACATATTCGACTGTTTGATTTGTTCCTCAGTCGGTTGCCACAACAATTTAGCCATGATTTCCTCTCCTTTAAGATGAAATAGCTTCACCTGTGTTTACCGCTTATTCAATTCATTAGTCAAGAAAATGCCATCGATATCCTGCCGTTTAACAGCTTTAATACTTGAAGCTCGCCAACATTTTAGATATCAGATATGCACGTGCGATCCATCTGCGCTGACATTTAATCCAGGATTACCAAAAGGAGTTTCATTATGCCGATTATTGAACTGCGGTCCGACACGATGACCCCGCCGACGGCCGCCATGCGACAGGCCATGGCACAGGCAGAAGTGGGTGACGATGTCTTCGGTGAAGACCCGACTGTAAACCGTTTGGAAGAAATGGCCGCCGACCGCCTGGGTAAAGAAGCGGCCTTGTATGTCGCAAGCGGCACAATGGCCAATCTGGTTAGCCAACTGGCACACTGCGGCCGCGGAGACGAAATCATCCTCGGCAGCCATGCGCACACCTTTTTTTACGAGCAGGGTGGATCGGCGGCCGTGGGCAGCTTGCATCCCAGAACCGTTGTCAACCAGCCGGACGGCAAATTGGCCCTCGAAGATATCGAGGCCGCCATCCGCGGTGATAATGTTCATTTTCCCAGAAGCCGGCTGATCCTTTTAGAAAATACGCACAACATTTGCAACGGTTGCCCCCTTGAAATAAAGTACATGCAAGCAGTGGGCGATATTGCCCGGCGGCACAGGTTAAAAATCCACGTTGATGGCGCCCGCTTTTTTAACGCCGCCATCGCTCTGAAAGTTGCACCTGGGGATTTGGCGGCTGAAGCCGACTCGGTCTCCTTTTGCTTGAGCAAAGGCCTGGCAGCACCGGTGGGATCGATGGTCTGCGGAACACAGGATTTTATCAATGAAGCCCGTCGCGCCCGCAAGCTGCTTGGCGGTGGCATGCGACAGGCCGGTATACTGGCTGCCGCCGGAATAATTGCTCTGAATGAAATGGTGGAGCGCCTGGCTGAAGATCATGCCAATGCGAAAAAGCTGGCCGAAGGTCTTGCAGAAATAGCGGGCCTATCCATCGATCCGCATCAGATTCGAACCAACATCGTATTTTTTGAATTAACGGCTGAACAGATGACCGCAGAGCAGTTTACGCAGCAGATCAATGCCGCCGGTGTTCGAATGTTGCCGGTCGGGCCCCAAAAAGTCAGAGCCGTTACCCACTATCAGGTCACCGCTGATGATATCGAACAGGCCCTGGCTGTTATTTCAAAGGTGATGCGTCGATAGGTTTCAGGTGTCGGCATTCAAAAGTTCCGCCAGAGGCGGTTCAGGTGTCAGTAATTTTTGCTCCTGGCTGCTCGCTTCTTGCTTCGACTCGGCTGCCCTCGGCCATGAGCTCGGGCCGAATGGAGCTCGTCGCAGGCTGGCAGGAAGCAGAGATTCAGTTGCCAGTAGCCAGAGGCCGGTGGCCAGCAGCCTGGAACAAAATCCGAAATGATATAGATAAAGCTCGCACGGGATGTTTAGTGCTTAAATGACCTCTGTCCCGTATACACCATGGTCGCATCGGCTTCGTTGCAGGCCTCAATCGACTGATAGTCGTTACCTGAGCCCCCGGGTTGAATAACCGCTGTAATCCCCTCACGCAGCCCCACGTCCACCCCGTCTCGAAACGGGAAAAATGCATCACTGACCATGGCGGCGCCGATGAGCCCGCCTTTTTCTTCAGCCACCTGGGCGTCAATGGCGGATTTTTTATCCGCATCGGCCAGTTCATTGTAGGGAATACCGTGGATTTCGAAACAATACCGATCGGCCAATTTGCGATAGGCTTTATCTCTGGCAATTTCAGCCACCCCGACCCGATCCTGTTCACCGGTACCGATACCCACTGTGACCTCATCTTTGACATAGATGACTGAATTGGAAGTAATCCCGGATTCCACCAGCCAGCCAAACAGCAAATCATTGTATTCTCTGTCAGTGGGCTGGCGATTGATTTTGTACTGCTGGCCTTTGTACTCACACTCAGCCAGTCTGAGATCTTGTTTTGAACGCGTGGTCGGCACAAACGACCACTGGGCAATGAGACCGCCATCGATCAGGCTCTTAAATTCAACGCATCTTTGACCCACAAACGATTGCAGGCGTTCGATATTACCAATTTTAATCACCCGCAAATTGGGTTTTTGGGCAAAGACATCCATTACACCCGGCTCAAAATCGGGCGCAACGACCACTTCGGCATATTGCTGGGTAATGGCCTCAGCTGTTGCCTCGTCTACCGGCTGGTTTACGGCGATACAGCCCCCGAAAGCGGCAACCCGGTCGGCCATATTGGCTTTGAGATAGGCATCAACCAGGCTGTCAGCCCGGGCCACACCGCAGGGATTATTGTGTTTGACGATGACCACCGAAGGTTTATCCGTAAAATAGCGCAAAATGTTGAGGGAATTATCCGCGTCGGTCAAATTGGTCTTGCCCGGGTGTTTGCCGGACTGCAGCAGCTCGATATCGGATGCCAGAAATTGTCCGGGTTGAAGGGTTTCGGTTTCTCCGAGCACCAGATTGCCGTTGACCAGCTTATACAAAGCGGCTTCCTGGCCGGGGTTCTCACCGTAGCGCAGGCCTTTTTGGACATCATCGACAACCCATACCACTTTTTCATAAAAAAGGGTCTGGCGCTGATCAGCGTCGATAAAACTGATTTCCATCTGGGGTGGAAAATGATCATCCATTACGGTTCGATACATTTTTTTGAGGTCTTCGGTCATGGCATCACTCCTTTTTTGCAATTCACAAATGGGCCTTTTCCCGCTGCGCTGCGTTCTCCGCGAACTCACATCCTCAACGTACTACCAGTACGCCTCGTCGTAAGTCCTTGTGCGGCCTTGCGCACCAGGAAAATTCCACATTCCTGAATTGCAAAAAAAATTAATTTAAAAAAGAAAAGAACCCAATGCTATTCAATATTAATTTCGCATTAATTTTCATGCAGGATCCAGGTTATAACAATTTGTTACATCATTAATTGATTTTGAAACTAAAAAATCAGCAATGGTGCGATCATAGACGGCCGTGTGGTCAAAGGCTTTGCGAGCCAGCTGGAAACGCAGATCCAGGCTGGTTGCGCCCTGATTGGCCTTGAGGTCCGCTATAATCTTATCGTAATCCAGCGGGTCGACCACCGATGCCACCCGGATATAATTTTTAGCGGAAGCCCGGATCATGCATGGCCCACCGATATCGATATTGCCTCTGGCCTGCTCAACCGTGACATCCGGCTTTGATATGGTTTCTTTGAAGGGATATAAATTGACCACCACCATATCGATGGGCACGCTGCTGGTGCGTGTCAGGTCACCTTGATGCGCATCGTTGTATGTTTCGGTCAGCAGTCCCAGGTAAATTTTAAAATCCAGGGTTTTGACCAGGCCACCCTGGGTCTCGGGCTGACCGGTGTAATCTGAGACCTGCATTAAGCGGCTGGCATCCGAACCTGACAAAATTTCACTGATGCGTCCGTAGGTACCACCGGTTGAGAAAATCTGAATTTGCGGATTTATTTCAACCAGATCGGGAATAAACTGCTCCAGTCCGCTTTTATCGGAGACGCTGACCAAAATATTCTGCACTTTGACGAAATTATCGATCCTTTCAACGACATTAATGCTCATAATGGTTACCTCTTTCCTTCATATTCTGCTAAAAAGCGGTTAAAAAAATCTTGCATGAAGGCATGACGCTCATGGGCCCATTTGCGGCCCGTGGCCGTCAGCATTCGACCTTTTATTTTGCAGAGCTTGATTTTAAACTCCCTGTAGCCGGTGTCATTAATCGAATAGGGCTCGCAATTTTCAACATCCAGATCAGGATTGTGTAACCGTGCGCCTAGCTCGCCGGCAAATAGAAAGGCGCGGGCCACCCCAACGGCGCCAATGGCATCCAGTTTGTCGGCATCAAACAACACTCGGGCTTCGACGGTGGAGGGTTTTTCGGGCTGGCGAAAGCGATGGGCGCGTATACAGTGAATTATATTTCGCTGCTGAGGGTTTGACAGCGGAAGCGAATCGACGACCGGCCCGGCTATTTGGGCCCCTTTTTCGGCATGGCAAACAACGCCGTTGGAAGCATCCTGCGCAGAACGTCCGATATCATGCAGATAGGCTGCGGCTCCTAACACATCCATGTCTGCGTTTTCCGCCGGACCCATCATTTCGCATAACCGAAAGACTCTGAGGGTATGATCCCAGCCATGGCTCCCCGCTGTTTTTTCAAAGCATTTACGGGCAAAAACCTGCACCTGGCCAGGTGCCTGCTTCGCTGCCCCGGCATCGGTCAATTGGCCGTTTGAATCTGTGTTGCAGCCGGTCCTAGTGTTGAATGCCTTGGTGTGGGATGTCATTCTAGTAAAAATCTAGTGTCAGATCTCTGAATTCGCAGCCTTAAACGATTCGGCTTGTGTTGGTTGTCATTCGGGTTTGGAAAAACAATATCCCACCGGCGCCAAATTGTATATTTTTAGATAAATTTTAGAGATTTAGATCAGCGTGGCAGGATGGAACAATCGCCTTTTAGACCAGGCGCCCGCACGCACGGGCACGGTATCCGATCGCAGCAAACCATCTTCAAGTATCAGGACCATATACTATACCGGATTCATCTTGCAAGAGATTCTGCTTTTAATTTTGTAATTTATTTTACAAGTCAGCGCTGAAGCGGTGCCGCCAGTTGTATAAATACATACAACAACTTGCTCCATCATTCTTGTGCTGGATTACGGTAATCCATTCGGTCAATGTGATGGCGCTTATGCTGGGATTTTGCTTCTACTCGAAAAAATCCCTGCGGGAAATCAAACGACTGGGGTTAAGCGCACTGCTGCACGATGTTGGCAAAACCGAAATACCCGATAATATTCTCAAGGCAGCGCGAAAATTGTCTTCCAGCGAATTTAAGGTCATGAAACGCCATCCTAAAATTGGAGAATTTATCATTAAAGTTAAAAGCGGCATTGACGGCGGCATTGCCCGCGGCGCCAGTGAGCACCATGAAAAACTGGATGGCAGCGGCTACCCCAGGGGCACTCGGGAGATTTCGTATGTCGGCCAGGTGCTGGGCATCATCGATTGTTATGAGGCCTTAACCAACGAAGAACGGCCATACCGCAAGGCCAAAAGCCCGCTGGACGCCCTGAAAACAATCAAAGCAGACGTGGAAGCCGGCAAATTTGACCGCAAGATTTTTAAAAAATTCTGTTATAGCCTTATTTAAATTTGCACCCCCAATTTCGCTTTCCATTTCATGCTTGCCAGCAACCGTATGTTTCGGGTATCCAGTATCATAATACAGATAACAGAGGACAGAAGACAGAGAACAGATATAAAAATGCTGAAAACGAGCCGCTTTTTCTGTCATCTGTTTACTGACATCTGTCATCTGAGGATTGACACCCGTTCCCAGAATGCTGAATTTTGGTAGTATGAAAACGAATGCAAAGACCCGGACGGTTTTTTCCCGCGTCAGAAAAATTTTTAGCAGTATATTCGTTTTGTTATGTGCATTCGCATGTTTCCAGTGCCGATCGTTGCCCTATTATGAACAGGCCATCAGAGGGCAGATGCAGATTTTACAGAAACGACAACCGATCTCAGATCTGATTGAAGACCCAGAATCACCTGCTGAGCTGCGCGAAAAGCTCTTGTTGATCCAATCTGCAAGGACGTTTGCAGAAGAACAGCTCCTGCTTCCCGTCAATGATCATTATTTAAGCTATGTGGAGCTGAATCGTCCATATGTCGTCTGGAATGTATTTGCCGCCCCGGAATTGTCACTGACACCTGAGACCTGGTGTTTTCCTGTTGCCGGCTGCGTGACCTATCGAGGCTATTTTGAGGAGGCTGATGCCCGGCGCTTTGGGGATGCGCTTGCCCAGAAAGGGTTTGATGTGTACATTGGCGGCGCGATTGCCTACTCGACCCTTGGCTGGTTTGACGATCCCATCCTGAGTACCTTTATAAATTTAAGCGCTGCGGATACGGTGGCGCTGATATTTCATGAATTGGCCCATGGACTGCTTTACATACCGGATGATACGGGTTTTAATGAAAGCTTTGCCACCACAGTCGAGCAGGAAGGACTCAAACGCTGGCAACAATCGGCCGACCCGTCTCAAGTTTTTGCTGACCGGCAGCACAAACGGCGTTCCCGTCAAAAATTCACTGCCCTGGTTTCAACATATCGCAACCGGTTACAGGCGCTGTATGAAAGCAACCTGCCAGCGAACGAGAAACGACTTCAAAAGGCAGCCATTTTTAACCGGATGCGATCTGAATTCAGGGGTTTAAGATCAGATCACCCCGAAATGGCTGTGTATAGTGCCTGGTTTAACCGGCCCTTAAACAACGCGCAACTGATCAGTGTATCGACCTATCATGACTGGGTGCCGGCATTTCGTAAAATGTTGTCAGACAGCAATGGTGACCTGGAAAAATTTTATGAACGCTGTCGACAGCTATCAAAAAAGAAGCCTCAGGAACGACATCGCATACTCACCGATTACCGCCGGAAGGCGCATACCGCTGAAAAGCTGACGGGTGCGGTCCGCTAGCGACCAGGAATATTTTGAAATTGCTGTCATAAAAGACCCGGTGGGGATTGAAGATGGATTGAAAGGTTGACGGACAACGCATTTTCAACTAAACTATTTAAAGACGACAATGTGAAAATTTTAAAAGATTTCATACGCTTTACAAAGAAATGTCCGGTTTTGCCGCTTCTATTTTTTGTATCAGTGCCCTCTGAATGATTACACAAACACCTGCGCGACCAAGCGGATCTTGCAATCTTTAAGCGGTAATGTTTTTAAACCTTGTTTCGGATTTCCAATAAACCAACCCAAAATATTTGAAGGCGGTTTTTGATGTATAATAAGTTTTTTGGTTTTAAAGAAAAACCCTTCAAACTGGTCCCGAATCCGGTTTATTTTTATTTAAGTAAAAGCCACGAGGAAGCGATGGCGCACTTAAATTACGCCATCTCCCAGGGGGACGGATTCGTTGAAATTACCGGAGAGGTCGGAACAGGAAAAACCACGCTTTGCAGAACATTTCTTGAGAGCTTGAACGGCAGCGTAGAGGCCGCATACATTTTCAATCCCA
The DNA here is from genome assembly GCA_024639185.1 of Deltaproteobacteria bacterium. Taxonomy (GTDB): domain Bacteria; phylum Desulfobacterota; class Desulfobacteria; order Desulfobacterales; family JAHEIW01; genus JAHEIW01. Next base: position 22,565 of record JAHEIW010000054.1, read on the forward strand.
AAATGGGCCCCAAACAGCTGCTCAGAACCATCATCGAAGAATTTGGCATCCAGACACGCAGTGACAATACAAAAGATCTAATCGACATGCTGAATGCCTTCCTGATTAAAAAGAAGTCCAGCGGCAAAAAGGTTATTCTGCTGATTGACGAGGCTCAAAATTTAAATCGCAACGTTTTAGAACAGTTGCGATTACTCTCCAATCTGGAAACGAATCGAGATAAGCTATTGCAAATTATCCTGGTCGGTCAGCCGGAATTATCGGAAATGCTCAATTCCCATGCACTCCGGCAGGTAGGTCAGCGAATCACCCTTAGCTATCAACTCAGCCCCTTAACCTTTAATGAATGTAAAGAATATATTCAGTATCGCATTAACATCGCCGCTCAGAAGTCCGCCATTAAATTTGACCGGGCCGCTTATCGTCACATTTTTAAATATTCAAAGGGAATCCCGCGCTTGATAAACATTGTCTGTGATCGGTCATTGCTGACCGCGTTTGTTATGAATCAGTTCAAAATTTCAGCCCAAATCGCCAAGGCATCGGTGAACGAGCTTGCCAATCGCGGACAGACAAAAAACTACGGTATAGCCACGGGTAAATGGGCGCTCATCGGCATTTCCTTTTTGAGCATTGTGTTTCTGGTGGCGGCCTTCTTTCAACCGATCCGTGAAACCATCACAGCACGTTTGGCGGGTCAGGACAATTCGCAAACACATGTCCCCAGCCAAACCGTTGCGGATAAAGTTGAGACCAAAGATGCGGCCCCCAGCGCAGAGATCAGCGATCCCGTAGAAAAAATTAAAGCACCGCCAGTCAAAAATAACGTTTCGGCTGTCAGTTTGGCCGAATATCTGAAGCTCATGGACGGGCGCAGTTCCCGCCAAGCGGCGCTAATGCAAGCAATGAAGCTGTGGAAAACCAGGGCTCAGTTTACGCCTTTTTTAAAGGATATTGATGACGATCAGACCTATTTTCGTCTTTCGGCCAAACCAAACGGGATGTTCATTCATCGTCTCGAAACGGATATGGCGTTTATAAAAAAATTGAATCTTCCCGCCATCCTCGAATTTTATCCGCCCGGCAGTTCAAGCCCCGGATATCTCACATTAACCCGTCTGGATGGCGACATGATTAAGCTAACAGGCGAAAGTAATACAGAATGGATTGTCACCGATTTAGAGGAGCTGGAATTTTACTGGTCCGGCGTAGCCTATCTGCCCTGGAAAAATTTTCACTCCATCTGGGGAACCATACCAACGCAGTCGTATAAGGATTCTGTTATTACGCTAAAATTCCTGTTGCAGGATATTGGATTCCAGAATGTGGCCATCGATGAAAAATACGATGAATTTACCCAGAATGCGGTTGAATCCATTCAAGCAAAGTATGGAATTCCGGTGGACGGCTATGTCGGCCCGCTGACCAAAATTATCCTGTACCGGGAAAAAAAATCGTTTCAGATGCCGCAGTTGTATGAATCCAGATAGTCCGATGCGGACAGAACGCAAAAACAAAAATATAGACGTTGAATAGACTTGGCCTATTAAAAATCGAATCGATTCGATATTCATAAAAACACGAAATTAGGGTTCTTTTTTCGTGTTTTTATTCTTTTAAGCATGGGCGCAACCGCTCCTATCATATCGATAAAATGTTCATGAAATTTTAAGACCGGAGACCTTAAACATTTGAGTACGATTCTAAAAGCGCTAAAACGGGTTGATCAATCCACGCCGCCACCGGATGATCTGCAGCCCGGACCATCGATGATTGATACGAAAAACGCCTTAAGAGGCCGTTTTTTTCGGATCTGGCTGCAGCGCAAAGCAATTGTGGCGCTTTTCGTAGCGCTGTTTGTGATCGCCGCAATATGGCTGATCTACAGCCAAAAAGAGTGGCTCATATCCCAAATCAGCGGGCCGTCCGGTCAATCTGAAAAACCCCCGGTTTTCCAGGCTAAAATTGAGCCACCGATCCGCCGGCCCGAACAAACAGAGCCTCAGCAGGTGGCACCGCAGGATCGGCAACAGACATCTGGCAACGCAACGACCGCGCGTGAACGGTTGCGTGCGCAAAGGCCGCCGGCAACATCATCCCGCAGTGCGTCAGGGCATCAGCAACTGAGCGATCAACCGGCAACATTGAAACCGCAGGTCCGCACCCCGAAATCAAAATCATCTGCTAAATCGAGCATAACCGGCCGTCCCGCTGCCCAAGCCAGGGATTCCGGCCAACACAAAAAAAGGACGCCCGCAAAGGCGCCGGCGAAGAAATCAGTATCAAGGAGCGTCTCGTCTGCGCGATCTTACCCGCGACTGGATAACGCCAAGTTGAAGCTGCAGGCAATTGCATGGTCAAGTGTCGCTGCCGAGCGAATTGCGGTCATTAACGACCGTATTGTTCGTGAGGGCGAATCCGTAGAAGGCTATTCGATCAATCAAATCCGTCAGGAAGACGTGGTGGTAAATGACGGTGGCCGATTATGGCAGCTTGAATTTGGATTACGATAAGCAACTGCGCGACCACTAGCTGCCTTCAATAGATGTCAGTTTTGCGGGTGTGCAAATCATCGATGTGTATGCCTATGGGGATTAAACACGTATTCAGTTCCGGCCGATCCGTTTGCCTTTTGCTGCTGATAGCTGTTCTGGCGGGCATGCTATTTGGCTTCAAGCCATTGCGCATACTCGAATACAAGGCATATGACTTGATATCGTCCCTGAGGCGGCCGCAGGAAG
>JAHEIW010000165.1 GCA_024639185.1 Deltaproteobacteria bacterium
TGGAAAAAAGCGGCAACCTGATTGAGGCCCTCGGGATAATGGCTGCCACTGTCGATATTGACGACGGTTTGAAGATCGCTGATAAATTGATCGTAGCGTGACGCAATCAAATCGTACATTGGATTTTCTTTCTTTTTGAGGGGTCAATAAGGGTGTTATGACGGCGCGGTCGCTGAAACTGCACCGGAATTTTCAAACCGGTTCGATTAAGTACGACTCAGCCATCGAGCAAAAGATGAGGGTTTTGAAACCCGTGTTAAGGTTTTCTCTTGTCCTTAAGCACATGATTGGAAATCACAACACGCTGAATTTCGGAGGTGCCTTCGTAGATCGTAAATACGCGGGCATCACGGTAAAAGCGTTCGACCGGGTATTCTTTGGTAAAACCGTAGCCACCATGCATCTGCAGAGCCTTGGCGGTGGTGCGGTTGACCATCTCGGAGGCAAAAAGCTTGGCCATTGACGCTTGGGCCGTATAGTTCTCCCCGCGGTCCTTCATTTCGGCCGCGCTAAACGTCATCAGCCGGGCTGCCTCGATTTCAGTGGCCATATCGGCTATCATCCAGCGCAACCCCTGGAATTTGGAAATCGCCTGGCCGAACTGCTCGCGCTCCTGGGCGTAGTGCACGGCCGCGTCAAAGGCCGCCTGGGCCACACCCACCGATTGGGCGGCAATGCCGATGCGGCCACCGTCAAGGCCCGTCATGGCAATTAAAAACCCATCGCCTTCGTTGCCCAACCGGTTTTCAGCCGGGATGCGGCAGTCTTCAAAAATCAGATCGGTGGTGTCGGAGGCCCGCAGGCCCATTTTGTCTTCCAGGGCACCGACCGTCAAACCCGGCGTGCCCTGTTCGACCAAAAAGGCGCTGATTCCCCGGTGGCGTTTGGCTTCATCGGTTTTAGCGGTAACGATAATAAGGCCGGCATTTTTGCCGGTGGTGGTAAACCTTTTGGTACCGTTTATGATGTAGCTGTCGCCATCAAACTCGGCTTTGGTGGTCTGCCGGGCCGGATCAGAGCCGGCGTTGGGCTCGGTCAGGGCGAAGGCGCCGATGATCTCACCGGTTGCCAGCCGGCTAAGATGCTGCTGTTTTTGTTCCTCGCTGCCGTAGCGCAGGATACTTTCGCAGACAATGGAGTTATGAACCGACATCACCACCGCCGTCGAAGCGCAGGCGTAAGCCACTTCGGAAAGCGCCAGCACATAGCTTACCGAATCCGCGCCGGAGCCGTTGTATTCCGGGGGGACCATCATTCCCATCAGCCCCAATTCGCCCAGTTTCTTCAGGTTGTCACCCGGAAATTCTTTGGTCTTGTCACGCTCCATGGCTTTGGGCGCAAACTTCGCCCGGGCCAGGTCACGGACCATCGATTGAACCATGAGTTGTTCTTCGGTTAGTTTAAATGACATTCTTTTCCTCCAACATGGCACTTCATGTTAAAAATGGAGTAAGCATTGATTAGCCGCATATTTTTTTTATCGGCTACTTGCTACTGGCTTCTCGCTTCGGCTCGGCTGCCTTCGACATGAGCTCAGGCCGAATGTAGCTCGTCGCAGGCTGGCAAATACCTGATCCAATGAATCAAACAATGGCTTCCCTGCAAAGCAGTCAGCCAGGAGCCAGGAACCAGAAGCCAGCAGCCAGCTAAGGCGAATAAATCACAACCAGCAACTCGGCTGATTCATCACTGACGTTTGTCATTTTGTGACGAATACCGGAATTAAAATGCAGCGAGTCGCCTTTATCCAGTACATTGACATGCTCTCCGACAACCACCTCGATTTTACCCGTCAGTACGTAGACAAATTCTTCACCTTCGTGGTGGTAACCGACACCCTTATGGTCTTGTTTGGACTCAACTGTGACCAAAAAAGCTTTCAGATGTTTATTTTCCGCGCCGGGCGTCAGAGTGGTATAGGCGTAATTTTTCGTCCGCTTGGTATGCGCCTTGATGCGGCTTTCCAGCTTGGATTCCGGCTCCTTGAGCAGGGCGCCTGAGTCAATTTCCAGTGCCCGCGAAATTTGCAGCAAAGCCCCCACCGGGGGAATAGCCTTGCCGGACTCAATTTCTTTCAGATAGTCGGTGGAAAAGCCGGTTTCGTTTGCCAGCTGCTCGAGCTTCATTTTTTTGCCTGTGCGGGCTTTTTTAATTTTTTGGCCGACAGGAACGCGTTTTTTGACCTTTCTTCGCGGCATCTTTCCTCCCAATGAAAAATGACTAAAGTTTAAAATGCCTAAAGTGGCTAAAATTTTTAAATGATAGTTTCATTTAATTTTAGGCATTTTACAATTCTATTGATATTCATAAAATCCTTTACCCGTCTTCCTCCCCAACCACCCGGCTTCGACGTATTTGCGCAGCAGCGGGCAGGGACGGTATTTGGAGTCCTTGAAACCATCGTACAGGGTTTCCATAATGGCCAGACAGGTATCCAGACCGATGAGGTCTGCCAGAGCCAGCGGACCCATGGGATGATTCATTCCCAGTTTCATGACCGTATCAATATCTTCGCGATTGCCGACGCCATGGTAGAGGCAGTAAACGGCTTCATTGATCATCGGCAGTAAAATTCGATTGGCGATAAAACCGGGGTAATCGTTGGCTTTAGCCGGTGTTTTGCCGAATTTTTCAGCCAGCTCCCAGGTCACCTGAAAGGTCTCATCCGATGTGGCAATGCCGGGGATGACTTCCACCAGTTTCATAACAGGGACCGGGTTCATAAAGTGCATACCGATAATTTTTTCAGGACGGCCCGTCTGGGCTGCGATCCGACCGATCGGAATGGATGACGTATTGGTCGCCAGAATGACCTGGTCGTTGCAGATCTCATCCAGATCTTTAAACAGCTGATATTTAATTTCTTCATTTTCAGTGGCGGCCTCGACCACATAGTCAGCCGATGCCATGTCCGCCAAATTCACACTGGTCTTGATGCGGCCCAAAATCGCGCTTTTGTCGTCGCCTGACATTTTGCCTTTATCGACACTGCGGCTTAAGATCTTTGAAATGACTTCAAAGCCTTTTTCGACAAATTCTGTTTTAATGTCATTCATGATGACATCCAGTCCACTCATCGCCGCAACCTGGGCAATCCCGCCACCCATCTGACCGGCACCAATAATGCCAAATGTCTTTATCTCCATCCCTTCCTCCTTTTCATTCTTCTCGTCTTAAATCCTAAGTTTTCGGGTATTAATATTCAAAAGGTTTCGGGTGTCAGGTGTCAGGGACAATTAGAAGGGCTGACACCTGAACACTGAAACCTTCTTTACCTTTTTACGATCATGGCCACTGCTTCGCCGCCACCCAGGCACAAAGTGGCCAGACCGGTTTTTTTATCCTGTTTGATCATCTCGTATAAAAGCGTGACCAGCACGCGGCAGCCGCTGGCGCCAATGGGATGACCCAGGGCCACACTGCCGCCGTTAACATTGACTTTGGCCGGATCCAGGTTGAGCTCCTTTAAAACGGCCACCGTGGAACCGCTAAAGGCTTCGTTGACCTCGAATAGATCGATATCATCCTGGGATAGGCCTTCTTTTTTTAAGACTTTGGGAATAGCCAGAATGGGTGCCACCAGAACATACTTCATTTCCAATCCAGCAGAAGCCTGGGCGCCGATGGTGGCCATAATCTCACAGCCCAGTTTGCTGGCCTTTTCCCGGGACATCACGACCACGGCGGCGGCGCCATCACTGATGATGGAGGCATTGCCGGCGGTGGCTCGGCCGTCTTTTTGAAATGCGGGTGACATCTTTGCTAAAATCTCGTAGCTGGTTTCGCACGCGCATTCATCCTGCGCGAAGACAACCGGATCGCCTTTGCGCCGGGGGATTTCCACCGGCATGATTTCGTCTTTAAATTTGCCGGTATTGATGGCTTGCAACGTTCGGCGGTAGGATTCGGCCGCATAGCGATCCTGGTCTTCACGGCTGACATCATATTTTTCCGAGCACAAATCATTGGATATGCCCATGTGAAAATCGTTGACGATATCCCACAAGCCGTCGTGCACCATGTGATCCTGTAATTTTCCCGGGCCCATGCGGTATCCGAAGCGGGCCTTTTCCAGAAAATAGGGGGCCATGCTCATATTTTCCATGCCCCCGGCCACAACGATGTCCGCATCACCGGTCTGGATGGCCTGGGCGGCCAGCATGACTGATTTTAGGCCCGAGCCGCAAACTTTGTTGATGGTGAAACATTCGGTTTCCGAGGGCAGATCTGCCTTGACGGCAGCCTGCTTGGCTGGATTCTGTCCATAGCCGCAGGGCAGCACCATCCCCATAATGGCTTCATTGACGTCGCTTTTCTGGATGCCGGCTCTGCGAATGGCCTCTTCAATCACCAGGGCACCCAGCCGGGTACCACCGATTTTGGCCAGGGAACCATTAAAGTTGCCCAGAGCGGTGCGCACTGCACTGACGATGACGGCTTCTTGCATGTCCTTTTCTCCTTTTCATAAAATGGCAACATTCGCTAATAGAAATTCAAATATCAAAGACCCGGATCTGTCAATTATGGAGTGCTGGAGCGATGGAGTAGTGTAGCGTTGTCAAAAGACGTCCAGCATTTAACCATCACTCCATTGCTCCATTACTCCACCACTCCAGCTTCAGATATAACCAAAATCACCGGCTTACTTAAAAGTTTTTGTATATATCAGCAAAATTAATTAATAACAGGCGAGCAGCTTGAACGATTCGGTATTTTCCTATAGTGCATTACGAGTGATTGCAAGCCCCAAATGCAACCTGAACGAGCGCTCGTTCGATGGATAGCATGTCTTGTTTTCGCTTGTCAAGTTTTTCAATCAACAGCCGCGTATGTCCAATAAATAACTGAAATATAATAAAATATAGCAGGTAATGACGCCCTTTTATCGCCAACAATATTCCTATTGACAAATGGGCGCACTTCCTCTAAACATGAATAATTGACCGAGCGCTCGCTCATAATTGTTAATATTCTAATATTATTGGTAAAAACTTCATTAAATCCCATCATTTTTGGGGTGCATTAACCGATCTATCTGATAATAAATTGATTTTTGATGGGGGAGGGCACGTATGAACGAAAATGTTTTAGGCGTTGGGCAGGAAAACGGTATTGTTACCCTGACTTTAAATCGCCCGGAGGTTATGAATTCATTGAATTTTCCGCTACTGCATGCCTTGAAAGACCAGATTGATGCCTTGCGGTTCAAACGGGAGGTTCGCGTGGTGATTATTACCGCTGCCGGCGAGAAGGCCTTTTGTGCAGGTGCCGATCTTAAAGAACGGGCCACCCTGCCGCCCGAAAAGGTGCGCGAGTATATTTTTACCATCCGCAATCTGTTCACCGCCATCGAGGAGCTGAACAAACCGGTCATTGCGGCTGTAAACGGTATCGCCCTCGGGGGTGGGACCGAGCTATCTCTGGCCTGTGATATCCGCATTGCGGCCAGCAACGCGACCATGGGGTTGACAGAAACTCGGCTGGCCATCATTCCCGGAGCCGGCGGCACCCAGCGGCTACCGCGGCTGGTCGGGCGGGGCAAAGCCAAGGAGCTCATTTTTACCGGCCAGCGTATTAACGCCGAGGAAGCGCTCAAGATCGGTCTGGTCAACAAAGTCTGTGACCAGAAAGACCTGCTCGACGAATGCAAGAGTATGGCTGCCATGATCTGCGAAGCCGGACCGGTTGCCATCGAACAGGCCAAGTATGCCATCAATCGCGGGCTGGAAACCGACATTCATACCGGTCTGGCCATTGAATCCAATGCTTACTGGGTCTGTATTCCGACCAAGGATCGACTTGAAGGGCTGGCAGCGTTCAAGGAAAAACGCAAACCTCAGTATAAAGGGGAATAAAATATTGAGGCATAGTGCAGAGGGCATAGCGCAAAGAGTTGAAATTCAGAAATAAATAGATCAGCCGTATCAAGAACGCTATGCGCCATGCTCTATGCGCTTTGCCTGCTATTTTAAGTATAATCCATTGTCAATTTTGGTCTGCTGGCCAGACAAATCTTAGTAAGGAGGAAAGAAAATAAAATGACTGAATATGATTACTGGAAAATTTTTCCAAGAATGCCGAAAAAGGTGACCATTGGCGACATTACCGTCAGGGACGGCTTTCAGCATCTGGAGCAATTTATCTCGACCCGGGCAAAAATATTTTATGCCGAAGAACTCATTTTTGCCGGCTGCCGCAACATCGAAGTGACCAATCTGGGCAATCCCTATCTGATGCCGCAATTCAGCGATGCCGAAGAAGTGCTGGCGCATCTGCGCAGCGACCGCTTCAAAAACCGCTGTGCCAAAAAAGGGATTAATTATGATGACGTGACCATCACGGCAGTTACCATTCGTGAGGGTTCTGTGGATCGGGCCATCCGGCTTAAGGAACAAGGAGTGGGTCCGGATCGCTGTTTGATGATGGTTTCCACCGAGGAGGAGCATCATTTCGCCAATTCAGGAACAACCCTGCCGGAGTACTGGAAGGAAGCAGAGCGCTGCATCAAAAAATGCACCGATGCCGGCCTAAAAATGTGCGGCACGGTCAGCACCATCTGGGGCAGCCCGATTGCCGGTGCCACCGAGCTGCAGGATGCCGTTGATTTCACCAAACGCTGGCTGGAAATTGGTGCCTCCGACATCGAGCATGCCGACCACGATGGCAGTGCATCCGCTCCGGATGTGTATCGCTATTTTTCGATGATCCTGGACCAAATACCGGATACCTCCCTGCACATCGCTCATTTTCATGAGACCAAACGGGTGGCTTCGGCTTCGGTCCTGGCAACCCTGCAGGCCGGCATCACCCATTTTGAAGCCACGCTGGGCGGCATGGGCGGACAGCCGGCTAATTTCCTGGATGATTGCCCGGTGCCGGGAACCGGTGAATACTATTATGAAGACCCCCGCTTTGTCGGATTGACCTGCCTGGAAGATATGCTGGTTCAAATCGACGAGATGGGCATCGAACACGGCTACAATGTTGATCGGATTTTATGGCTGGGGCGCCAGATGGAGCGCACCGTCGGTCATCGCCTGCGCAGCGAAGCGACCATTAATGGTAGAACCCTTGTAGAAGGTCATCCCAAATTTGCCCGGCCGGGGCTTCAGAAGTTAAAG
>JAHEIW010000166.1:0-3163 GCA_024639185.1 Deltaproteobacteria bacterium
TATTCGACTTTCAAGGATCGTGGTGGCGATTGATTGTAATCGAGGATTATCAATGTATTCGATAACGTCAAATTTTCGAATTTCAGGCAATATGGCGGGAAATTGCAGCATCATGGCAATAATCTGGCGTTCCAGTCGACTGCCCTCGCTTTGGGCGAAGTCGGCTCTTTTGCCGCTATCTTTGACTTGCTTTGACGCCGCACCTGCCCGAATCTCCTGTAAGATGATGGTTTCCTCAATGCCGATTCGTTCAGCTAACTGTTTGACATATAAGGACCTGGCAACATTATCATTAATTGTTGCTAACGGACTTTTGAGGTCAGCAACAACACGAATTTTCCCCTCGGTGGAAAGCCCGTGTTTGGCGACAGATTGCTCTATCAAAAACGACATGATGCCGGGGGCCTGTGCTGCTGCTCTCTGAAAAGCCGCCAGGCCCTCTTTTCTTAAATAGGTGTCCGGATCATGTCCGTCGGGCAACACCAGAATTTGGGTATCCGCATTTTCCTCGCGAAACACATCACCGCGGCTGAAATCCACATGCTCCTGCCAGAACGTATCGACACATCGTCTGGCAGACCGAATTCCGGCTTCGTCAGAATCATAAACCAGAATCAAGCGGGGAACATAGCGGCTCAACATTCGGACATGCTCAACGGTCAGCGCGGTCCCCAGCGTGGCAACCGCATTTTCGATTCCGTGCTGATGGAGGGTCAGCAGATCGAGGTAACCTTCGACGATGTAAATGCAATCCGTGGTGCGGCTTTTGTCTTTGGCCAGATACAACCCATACAAAGACCGGCTTTTGCTGTAAAGCGGTGTTTCCGGAGAATTTAGATATTTGGGCAACGAATCATCCATCACCCGCCCACCGAAGCCGATCACATTCTGGCTGACGTCAATGATCGGAAATACAACACGATCCCGAAAACGATCATAATACCCCCGCCGGTCTTTTTTGGGCAATATCAGTCCGGATCGCTCAACTTTTGCCAGCGGCACCGCGCTTTTAGAAAAAAAATTGATGATATTATCCCACCGTGACGGCGCGTATCCGAGATTGAAGCGCTCGATGATTTCCGCTGACAGACCCCGTTTCTTAAGATAGTCCAGTGCCGATTTCCCGCTTGGGCTGCGCAGCAACATTTTGTGATAATAAGCCATTGCCTGCCGATTGATTTTCAGCAGGCTTTCGCGTTCGCCCATGCGTTTTTTCTGTTCGGGCGTCAGGTGTTTTCTGGGAATATCAATATTGTACCTGCGCGCCAGTAAACGGGCTGCCTCCGGAAAAGCAAGTCCGTCATTTTTCATCAGAAAGCTGAATACGTTGCCGCCTGTCCCGCATCCAAAACAATAAAATATTTGTTTTTCCGGGCTAACGCTAAATGAAGGTGTCTTTTCAGAGTGAAACGGGCACAAACCGACAAAATTTTTCCCTGTTTTTTTCAGATTTACAACCTCTGATATCACAGCGACAATATCGGCCGCATTTTTGATGTCTAATATCTTATCTTCAGGGATGAATATTGCCAATAATATCAGCCTCCATATTTGTGGAACAGGGAGCAGATGCACGGAAGGAACATAGATGAAATGAAGCGTTTCAAATTTCGCATTTACCCGGTTTGCTGATTTGAACGGCCCTAGAATTATGCCATAAGTTTATATACTTATAGCCCCCCCTGCGTAGGAAATTGTTAAACGCTAAGAGTAATTACAGAAGGATAATTTGTCAAGCAATATTTACATCTTATTTCGTTTTAATCATCAGCAATAGATGGCTGCTGCGCCATTTTCAGGGCCATCGTCAAATCCAAATCGCCGCTGTACAATGCTTTGCCAACGATAACGCCCATGACACCCAGTTTTTCTAATGTTAACAGATCCTTGATATCCTGAATCGATGAGACTCCCCCTGAAGCGACCACAGGAATCGATACGGCTGCCGCCAGTTGCCTTGTGGCTTCCAGATTTGGACCTGTCTGCATCCCATCCCGCTGGATGTCGGTAAAATTAATGGCCGCAACACCGCAATCTTCAAACGCCCTGGCCAGATCAACAGCTTCAACTTGTGTGGTTTGAGTCCATCCGTCTATGGCGACTTTTCCATTGCGCGCATCGATCCCCACGATGATCTGATCCGGGTAGGTTTTACAAATCCGTTTTACAAAATCGGGATTTTTAATGGCCTCGGTACCGATAATGAGACGTCTGATCCCCATTTCCAAGTATGTGGCAACCGTTTTTTCATTGCGAATACCGCCCCCCAATTGAATGGGAACCTGCACCGATTGCGCTAATTCACTGATAACCGCCATATTCTGGGGATGCTTGGAAAAAGCGCCGTCCAGGTCGATGACATGAATAATTTGGGCGCCGAGCCGCTCCCATTTAACGGCCATGGCTGCCGGATCGTCTGAATACACGGTATCATCACTCATACGACCCTGAAGCAAGCGTACGCATTTACCATTTTTAATATCAACAGCGGGAATGATAATCATTGGTTTGGGGTGTCTTGTGTTTGGTGTTTGGTCTCAACTAGTGTTTTGTGTTTGGTATTTGGTGTTTAGAAGTTTACTGAGCGCATGGGGCATACTATCCGGTAACGCGTAACCAAACACTAAATACTAAACACTAGACAACATTTTTAACATTAAAGTGATCCTTTAGAGGACCGGACATCTGAAATGCGGTTGTCCATTGAAGCAGCTTGATCCAAAGCCCTGCCCAGCGCCTTGAATATGGATTCTATGATGTGGTGTTCATTTTCCCCATAGGAAACATTGATGTGCAGGTTTAATCCCCCACGGGTGGCAAAGGCCCTGAAAAATTCTTTTGCCAGGCTGACATTAAATGCAGATCCAGAGGGCTGAAATGAGGGGATATGGTATATCAAAAACGGACGTTTGGATAAATCAACGCTCACAGCAGCCAGGGCATCGTCCATTGGCGTGACGGCATGTCCAAAGCGTTTGATACCTTTGCGGCTGCCAAGTGCCTGATCGAAAGCATCCCCGATAACAAGTCCAACATCCTCAACCGTATGATGAAAATCAACATCCAGGTCCCCCTTGGCCTTTACGGCTAAATCAAAAAAGCCGTGGACCGCAAATAAGACCAGCATATGATCAAAAAAGGGTATTCCGGTTGATATTTCCGA
>JAHEIW010000166.1:3263-7114 GCA_024639185.1 Deltaproteobacteria bacterium
TTATATTTGACACATTGTGGCAGCTTATTTGAATGGTGGAGATGAGGGGGATCGAACCCCTGACCTCGGCATTGCGAACGCCGCGCTCTCCCATCTGAGCTACATCCCCACAACGGACTGTTTTAATATCAAAATGAATTAAAACGGTCAATCGAAAACCCTTACAGAACGTAAATAAAATGAAACGCAACCCGTTTACCATAGCGCTAAAGGATGCCTACAAAGGATATACCCTGGACCAGGATAAAATAATGGCTCCGGAAGATACGGTGCAACGGTTTAATGCCAGACTTGAAAAAGTTAACCTGGATATCCTCAAGCGCACGGTCCGCATCGACAACGGTCGCTTGGATATACCGATTTATTTTAGCCTGTGCGGCAAAGATGCCCGCCAGATCATCGGTACAAAAAAACAGATGGGCAAAGGCGGCACACCCAAGCAATCCGAAGCCAGTGCAGTCATGGAACTGGCCGAAAGATTCAGCTTTTTCAGCTTTGTTAAGAATCCCCAAAATTTTTTCGTTGAAAAATTTTGCAATATTCAAGATCGGATCTTACCCTTTGAAATGATAGCCAAATCGGTTGATGATAACTCCGATGACCTACCCGTAACCCGCAAAATATTTGAAAATTTGCCCCTCAAGTGGACCTGGGCCTATAATTTGAGCCGCAAGGAGCAGACGCTGGTCCCATTTGACTGGTTTTTTGCCATCAATGAATTTAATGGTCCCTCAGCCGGCAATTGCGTCGAAGAAGCGATTAGTCAGGGAATTTGTGAAATCATCGAGCGACACACCTCCTCGGTCATCAGTCACAATCGCTTGAAGGTTCCAGCCATTCGTGCCGACTCAGCCACCGATTCGCTTGTCGGTGAAATGATCGGCAAATACCGCAAAGCCGGTATAAAATTGTTTGTCTCCGATTTTACGCTGGATACCGGTATCCCGAGTGTCGGCGTGTTAGCCTACGACCCGACCACCTTCCCCGCGCTCAGTGAAATCGTCTGGACTGCCGGAACAACGCCGGATCCCCAGAAAGCCTTCAGCCGGGCATTAACCGAAGTGGCACAGCTGGCAGGTGATTTTGATACGGCTGCCAATTATGTGGCCAGTGGATTGCCCAAATTTACCGATCTGGCAGAAGCCGACTATGTCATGAAACCCGGCAAAGAAATTGATATCCATGACCTGCCGAACTTATCCGATGATAACATCAAAGTCGAAGTGGAAAACTGCCTCGAAGCGCTGAGTCGCATCGGAATGGACGTGCTCCTGATTGATACCATGCATGCGGATCTGGCAATCCCCGCATTTTACACCATCATACCCGGTGCACATTTCCGGGAACGGGCCTTGGCGACCAGTGTGGGAATGTTTGCAGCCAAGCACATCGCCGATAACCAGAGACCCGATGCGGCCATTGGTAAATTGACTCGGATCGATAAGGACCTGCCCGGCAAATATTATGTCAAATTTTATCTGGGATCCTGCCACTTGGCGCTGGATGATCCCAAGATGGCTTTAAAATGCTTTGAGGAGGCTTTGAACCTGGAACCCAATCAGCAGGATGTTCCCAGTATTTACTCCTATCTGGGGGTGGCCTTAAAAGACCTGGGAGAGTATCGCAGAGCGCTGGTTGAACTTAAAAAAGGGGTGGCGCTCGACCCGGAAAGAACCGACATTTACAATCTGATGGGATTTTGCCACTTCAAGCTAAAAGAACATGAGATGGCCATTGAAAATTTTAAAAAAGTCATCCAGCTGGATCCATCATCCGCCATTGATTATGCCAATATCGCTTCAAATTATCGCGATATGGGACAAACCGCCAAAGCCATTCGCTATTATGAGATGGCGCTGACGCTGGATGCATCCATTGAATTTGCCAGAGAAAATTTGGACCGACTCATTTCGAAAAGTAGCTGATGCAGCCGTTAGATTTGTTCTCGTACGCGCCGTGGAGCGTCCGCCTGGCATCTTACAGAATATCAAAACGTCTTTTTAGATTTCAATTGATCTGTTCGATGCGTCGCCGCAAATGTTCGATACTTCCTTTGACACTCGCAGAACTCTGATCCATTTCATCTAACAGTTTTAAGGTATGCTGCTTGTCGATTTTTGTGCTGTCTAATCGATTTCCGATGGCGGCAAGATCGGTCACAAAGAGTTGAAAGCGATCCTGCATGAGGTCGGCTAGATTTTCAGCGAAATTCTCGATGAGTTTAAACAGGAAAGCAAATTTGAGGTTTTCACGATAATCCTTTAGTTGCTCGATGATCACCTTCATCGTGTCTCTTTTCATCTGCCGGGTGCCACCGCTCAGGGCCTGCTGAATTACATCCGTCCGTTTACGGGCGGGCTGCTTGAGCAATTTTTTTAAATTCTGCTGAAGGCTGTAAACGCCCAGACGCAGAAACGCAGCTGTTTTAATTTTCGCTGAATATTGCATCGCGGTGACCAATTTGGGCGGTTTCGGACCGGACTGTTCCAGCTGGGCTTTTAAATTCGGCAACTCAATTTTCAGCTGAGTTTCATTGTTCAAGCTGACACCGAGTTTGTTCATCATGCGCATGTATTCATCATAGGCATCTGAAAGCGCTCCATGATAGGGCTGAAGTATCGTTTCGAAATACTTGCCGACTTCATTTTCTTTTGTTTTGACAAAACGAACGATTTCCGGGTTGATATCCTCGGTCATAAATTTGTTCAATGATTGTTTAAATTCCTGATACCCCCGATAGATGGTTTTAGAGACGCCGGGCAGATCTGCTTTCCCCTCGACCGGCTGGGTCAATCCTTTATATTCTTTTACAAAGCGGGTGATCTTGCGAAAAATCTCACCGGAACGCACATCGAAAAAGCGGTTCACATCGACATTAAGCTTCTTTTTAATTTTGCTAACCGCTCCCGAAATGGTGGTTTTCAACACCGTTTTCATCTGATCGACCCGTTCCTGATGTTCCTTTAGTCGTTGCATCAGTTCCTGAGCACTTTCAGAATCCCGTGTGAGAATATCCTGGTTGATGCCGATCCAATTCTCCATGCCCGACAAAATAACGTTGAGACGTTCAAGATGATTTTGCAACAAGACCGCACCCCGGGTATTGCCGAGTTTCGAATCAAGAGTCGATTTGAACTGCAGGGTTTCTCGGTTTGAAAATTCCGTAAATTCACTCTCCGCCTGCCATTGTTGAATACGGAGCTGATCTTTTTTTGATAGTTCCAGATGGGGTGAGGAAAACAAATTGAATAAGGCTGAAAAGGTATATACATCCGGCTCTGGTTTGATCAGAGCCAGTTCCTCTTTTATTTTATTCACCAGGGTTTGAAGCTCCTGCAGCGATTCGTGTTCACCAAAATCGCAATTGACAACAAATAGGATGTTATCCAGAATTCCCATTTTTTTGATGATGGATAAAAACTGAATATCCGCCTGGCGCAAACCTGTGCGGCTGCTGATCACATAGACAATCAGGTGCGTGAGCAGCAGGTAATCCTGTATCATCGCCAGGTGCATTGGATTGGAACTGTCACTACCCTGACAATCTGCAATTTCGATATTAGCTGCAAATGCTTCTGACGGAATCACCAGTTCAACGTCTTTTAGAAAAACCGCCAGATTTTCATCGCCCACAAAACTTTTGTGTTCTGGAAAGGTTTGGGCATCATACTGTCGGGTCGTATTCTTGGTCGAAATGAGATCGGTAATGCTGTCATACCCTTTGATGTAAGAGGACAAAAGGACATTATTTATGTTGCGGGTGTCATGGGATATCAGCTGATCAGCGCTCAACAACTTCAAGGCCTGTTGAATTTGAAGACGTTCTTCGGTTTTTCGGACATCCAGCCCCG
>JAHEIW010000167.1 GCA_024639185.1 Deltaproteobacteria bacterium
TTGGCGAGATCGCCCCTTCGGCGCAGATTAAATTGTTGCGGGTTCTGCAAAGCCAGAAATTTGAGCGTATCGGCGGTGAAGAAACGCTAAAGGTCAATGTCAGAATTCTGGCCGCCACCAATAAGGACCTGCTCAAGGAAGTCACAAACGGCAGTTTCAGGGAGGACCTTTTTTATCGTCTTAATGTCATTCCGATCCACCTGCCCCCATTGAAAAATCGCCGTAACGATATTCCGCTGCTGGCGCGCCATTTTTTACGCCGTTTTGCCGTCGAGCAGAATAAAAAGATTCAAGATTTCAGCTCGGAGGCTATGCGGCTGCTATTGGATTACCCCTGGCCGGGCAATGTTCGCGAACTGGAAAACAGCATCGAGCACACGGCTGTTTTGGCGAAACGCAGCAACGTTGAAATTTCGGACCTACCCTCTGCCATTCGCGCTGTTGATCCGCCTGTACATTCAGACGCTCCGGGGACCATTGTAGAAAATGAGAAAAAATTGCTGCAGGAAGTTCTGGCGGAATGTGGCTGGAACAAGAAAAAAGCCGCCTTACAGCTGGGGATCAGCCGTAGCACGCTTTATGAAAAAATCAAAAAATATCAGATTAATAAACCCACGATTCATTAGGTGATGTATATATGAATAAGAAAGAATTCAAAAAATACCGCCTGCGTCTCAATAAAACCCAAAAACAAATGTCCGAACTGCTGGGCACATCTTTAAAAGCGATTCACAGCTACGAACAGGGCTGGCGAACTATCCCAGTCCATGTCGAGCGCCAGGTCTATTTTCTGCTCTTCAGATTTGAACAAAAATCCAAAGGCATAAAGCCCTGCTGGACAGTAAAAAAATGCACCTCCGAACAAAGGCGTCTGTGCCCGGCCTGGGAGTTCGAATCAGGAGATCTTTGCTGGTTTATTAATGGGACCGTATGTGAAGGTACGGTTCAGAAAGACTGGAAAGGAAAGATGAAGATATGTCGAACCTGCGAGGTTTTTAGCTCTATAATATAACGGTTACATCCGCTCCCCATGGCGCCTCCTTGAAAGCACCCGAATAGGTGTACGCAGCTCAATAATATGTCCGGATTTCATACACAGATAACATTCCAATATAAATAAGATTTTACCATAAGCCCGGTTTTGCTGTCTGCGATTCGGACAATCTCAAGATAATCACGTCCCCCAAATGGCCTCTGCCTGAAAATAAATTTTTAACTCTCGCCCTTTTTTCAAACTTATTTTTAGCATCAATTTCGATATCTTAAGTTCAATCCGGCCGAATAAGTGACTTATTATTGAGCACCTGACAACTTCAAAGCCAATTCTGGCACAACCATTGCTACGTTGTGATACTAAGATCTATTGTTTTTCCCCAATTTCCTGCCGGATTCGTTCAAGGAGACCGCGAACGAATGAAAAAATCAATCATGGTACTTGATGCAAACAAAGAACATTGCCGAGAGCTCTGTGACCTGTTGGAAAAGGGTCAATTTACAGCATTTCCGTTATTTTCGACGGATGACCTGGAAAAAAGTATCGCAGACAGCGGATGCCAGGCCATATTTTGGGACATCGACACCGTTACGGCAGACAATCGTACTGTAAGAGATCTCACCCTAAAATTTCCGGGAGTATATTTTTTTTGCATATCCAAACACCCGTTTCACCCGGAGTTAAAAGACGCCATTTGCTATCACATTTATGCCTGCCTCAACCGGCCCATTGATGCGGACGAACTTTTTTACTGGTTGAGGAGCATAACGGAAAATGAAGCAAATTCCGGTAAACCCGCAACAAACTAACTTTTTAACTAACTTCAAAATTTAAGGAGGTTAAACCGAAGGGAGGTAATATGGAGATGAAACCAAACCAAAAGGAAGGCACGCTGAAAGATTTTCTAAATGATTACAAGATGTCAAGAAGATCTTTCATGAAAAGAGCCTCGGTGGCCACCGGCGGTGCAATCGCCCTCGGCACAACCGTCAAACCGACATTGAGGGCCCTGGCGCAAGCCAGTGAGACAACCGGCAGTGGCGCTGGCGAGTGGAAAGCGGCCACCTGTCAGGGGTGTACCTCCTGGTGCTCCAAACAGGTGTACGTTGTTGACGGCCGGGCGGTGAAAGTCCGCGGCAATCCGAATTCAAAGGTCAATGGCGAGGCGAGTTGTCCACGTGTCCATCTGGCTTTGCAGCAGGTATACGACCCGGATCGCATCAAAACCCCCATGAAACGCACCAACCCCAAAAAGGGACGCAACGAAGATCCGAAATTTGTGCCCATATCCTGGGACGAGGCCCTGGGCACTATCGCCGACAAGATCATGGAACTCAGAAACAACAACGAAACCCATAAGTATATGCTCATGCGCGGTCGTTATTCGTACATGCGCGATGTTCTTTATGATCGCATGACCAAGATCATCGGCTCGCCCAACAACATCTCCCACAGCGCGATCTGTGCGGAGGCGGAAAAATTCGGCCCTTACTATACGGAAGGATACTGGGGCTACCGGCAGTATGATGTTCAAAGGGCCCGGTACATTCTTTTATGGGGCGCCGACCCTCTGGCTGCCAACCGGCAGGTTTCTTACTATTCTGCGGTTTGGGGAGATGCAGTTGACTCAGCCACGATTGCCATAGCCGAGCCCCGGCTTTCGGCCACGGCCGCCAAAGCCGATGAGTGGCTGCCGCTCAAACCCGGCACCGACGGCGCCCTGGCAGTGGCCATTGCGCATGTGCTGCTCACCGAAGGGCTTTGGTACAAAGAATTTGTCGGCGATTTTATTGACGGTGAAAATCGCTTTGTGTCCGGGCAATATGTCGATTCGGAACTATTCGAAGAAAAGCACACCAACGGCATCGTCACCTGGTGGAATTTAGAGCTGAAAGACAAAACGCCGGAGTGGGCCGCAAAAATTACCGACCTGCCGGTAGAGCAGATCAAACGGGTTGCTGTCGGCTACGGCCAGGCGGCTCCACATGCCATTTCCTGGCTGGGCGGCGGGCCCTGCATGCAGGTGCGCGGTGGGTATGCCAGCATGGCGGTACATGCTTTAAACGGCATCGTCGGTGCAGTGGATAATGTCGGCGGAACACAACAGAGCAACAAAGAATACACTACCAAGTTTCCGAAACCCGATGATTTTTTGGATGAGATTGCCAAAGCCGGCAAGAAGCATAAAAAAATCGATCATCGCGGCCGGCTGGAATTTCCGGCGCTGAACAAAAAGCCCGGCGGTGGCGTGGTCACCAACAATGCGGCCGACGGCATTCTGAACGCGGACCCCAATGAAATCAAAGTGGCCATAGGATATATGAACAACTTTGCTTTCTCCTGCCCGCAGCCCGAGCGCTGGGAGCGTGCCCTGGCCAAGATACCGTTTCTGGTGCATATCACCACCAATGCATCCGAATTTTCCTGGTTTGCCGACATCTTGCTGCCCGACACCCATCACATGTTTGAAAAGTGGGGGTATGTCAAAGCAATCGGGAACGGATACCGGCACGTGACGCTCATGCAGCCGATCATCGAGCCGGTAGGGGATTACAAGATCGATGAGACCGAAATTCCCTGGCTGATCGCCGAAAAGCTGGCTGAAAAAGGATTTAGCAATCTGCTTGACCACTACAAAACCTACATCGATCCGGAGACCGGTAAGGCCCCGACCAACGAAAAAGAATTTGCGCTCTATGCCCTCAAATATGCCACCCAGAATCTGTGGGATCCGGCCAAATACAAAGGGGGGGACAAATTCAGCGGCTGGAATGAATTGATCAAGGCCGGCGTCTGGAATTCCGACCCCTATCCATATCGCAAAAAATGGTCGAACATGAAAACCAAAACCAAAAAATTTGAATTCTACAGCGAAACCCTTAAAGATGTTCTCGAAAAGCATGCCGAAAAGCACAACACCACCGTCGACCATGTTCTGGAAGTCTGCAACTACCTGGCCCGCGGTGAAATGGTATTTGTGCCCCACTATGAAGAAGCGTTTATTGCCGGAGACGAAAAAGAATATCCGTTCATCCATGTGGATTACAAATCCAGGCTTAACCGTGAGGGCCGTTCGGCCAACTGCACCTGGTACCATGACTTTAAAGATCTGGATCCCGGTGATGTGCCCTGGCAGGATGTGGCCAAGATCAACCCCAGAGACGCCAGACCGCTTGGCATCAAAAATGGAGATAAGGTAAAACTGACGTCTCCGAGCGGAAGCCTGACCTGTACGGCAAGTTTATGGGAGGGCGTCAGACCCGGCACGATCGCCAAGTGTTACGGACAGGGTCACTGGGCCTATGGACGGGTGGCGTCCAGAGTATTTGGCAAAGTGCCCCGGGGTGGTAGCAGCAACGACCTCATCCCGGCCCAGTATGATCGCTTGAGCGGGAGCACGGCATTCTATGCGACCACCCGCATTAAAATCGAAAAAGCTTAGGAGGTGAACTATGCCTAAATATGCCATGGTAATTGATTTACAGCGATGTGTCGGGTGCGGGGCCTGCAGCATTGCCTGTCGAAACGAAAACAATGTTCCCGACGGCATCTACTGGTCCAATAAAATTACTGAAACCGCAGGCACATTTCCCAATGTGCGCTTCCACTATTTGCCGACGCTCTGCAACCACTGTTCAGACGCCCCCTGCGTAGAGGGTTGCCCGACAAAGGCCATGCACAAGCTGGATAACGGCATCACCATGCATGATCCCGATAAATGTATCGGTTGCCGCTACTGCCAGTATAATTGCCCTTATGAGGTGATTTATTTCAACTGGCAGGACCCGCACAAGTTCTGGAGGAATCCTAAGCCCGTCATTGAGGGCGGCACCAGCTCCCCTAAAGAAATGGCTCAGACGGTCAACAACGGAAACGGAGCGCCCTATAGCAATCCGGGCAGGGGAAAAACACTTCCGGAGAACAGACCCAAAGGTGTGGTTGAAAAATGCACCTTCTGTGACCACCGGATCAAAGTGGGCGAAATCCCTTACTGCGTGGAGGCCTGTCCCGCTGATGCCAGGATATTTGGTGATCTGGACAAGCCGGACAGCAAGGTGAACCGGCTTCTGGGTAAATTCAAACCTTACCGGCTGAAGGAGAGACTCGGCACCGAGCCGAACGTCTATTATATTCGCAGTTTCAATCCTGCACACTATCAGAGAACGAAAGGGGGGATTTAGATGAAAGCCATAAAAATCCAATTGTGGTACGGGTTGCTTTTGCTGGGGATTCTGCTGGGTCTGATCACCGCATACAGAGTGTTGATTGGTACCGGTTTTGTCCTGTATGCCAAGACCGATATATTGGTTTGGACCATGCCTATCGCAGCCTATGTCTTTTTCTCGCTAACCAGCTCGGGCCTTGCCTTTGTCTCGTCGATTCCGGTGGTCTTTGGTATCAAGCGCTACCAGCCCATTGAAAAGCGGACCGCATTTTTGGAAATTGCAGTATTGTTTGCGGCGTTTACGTGTCTGCTCTTACATCTCGGATCGCCGCAGAAAGTCTACTATTACCTGTTTTCCCCAAACCTGGCCTCACCCCTCTGGTGGCTGGGTATGCTTTACGGGCTTTATTTGATTGTTCTGCTCTTATCATTTCGCAAAATGCACAAGGCCCAGGTGAGCAAGGGGCTTGGTGTATTCACACTCATCGTCGCGATTGCGACCTCCACCGCACTGGGCTGGCTTTTTGGGCTTCCGGATGCAAGGCCTGTATTCAGCGCCAACTTTTTGGCCATGTATTTTCCACTGACCGGATTTGGCAGCGCGCTGGCGGCCGTGTTGCTATTTAGCCTGGCCTACCATCATTTTGCAAAGGTTCCCTTGAGCGGAGGCGACCGAAACCTATACGAGGACCTTGGTAAGCTCTTTGGCTTTGTGATGGCTTTGACCTTGGTTTTTTTCCTGTGGCGAACGATTGTAGGCGGCACGTCAGCGACAGCAGTCGAATTTGGTGGATTCAGGCATATGTTGAGCTCAGGGTGGTACCATCTTGCGTTGTGGGTGGGATTGGTCATCCCAATTCTGATGATCACCATGCCGGCGGTGCGAAATGCCACCTGGGGCAAAATTACAGCCGCGGCCTTGTTCCTGGTCGGTATGTTTGCCGGGCGCCTGGAAATGGTGCTCAGCGGTCTGGTGATGCCCACAGGTCCCAAAGCCGAAGGACAACCGCCGTTTGTCAGTTACTGGCCCACGATCTGGGAGGTGCTTGTTTTTGTGTCTGCCCTGGCCGTCCTGTTGTTCGTATACACGCTCGGAGAACGCAATCTGAAACTGTCAGAAGCACCGGAGTAAACGACGACCACCCGCTATGCGGGTGGCTTGATTTTTCGGTCATAGGCCGAAAAGGCAAAAGCACTTCAGTGCTTTAACCGTTTCGGTTGGAACCGAATGCTACGCACCCGGTTTGAAAACAACCAATAAAAAACACAACAAGGACGATGCCGGTCTGAAAGCGGCCGGCATCGTCCAAACTCAACCGCTTTTAACCTGAATCTTGCACGAGTCGGAGGCTTCCATAGGCAAGGCACTTAAGGGCGTTGCCATAGTAAACTATTGCTCGCCCTTAAAACCCGCCCGCCTCGCCTGAGCGGCCCACGCCCGCCATGCGATGCCGCAAGGCGAGGCGGGCGGGTCGCGATGGCGGGCGTGGTAACGCAGCATATGGGAGCCTCCGGCTCGCCGCGTTGTTTCCAGGGTGAAAATTTAGGTTTAAATTAAGGATATATATGAAAACAAAAAACCTGTTGAACCATGAATCGTCGCGAATGAAGGTCTTTCGACTCTTGAGCGACTGCTATTTTATTCCGGAGCCGGGGTTATCTGAAAAATTAGAAAAACTGGAATCCAACATGGCCCATGTGTGTGAAGCTGCGGCTGAATCGATCCAAAAAATGCTTAAACAATTCAAAGCCAGTGCTGATCTTGAGTCAATAAGGGTCGATTATGCAAAACTGTTTGTGGGGCCTTATAATCTATTGGCGGCGCCCTATGGATCGGTATATTTAGACCGTGAAAGGCAAATGATGGGCGACTCGACACTTGACGTCAAAAGCAGAT
>JAHEIW010000055.1:0-2545 GCA_024639185.1 Deltaproteobacteria bacterium
CAAAGATGATGCCGATGATGGCCGCAGCGGTCAGCAAAAGATCCGGTGTTTGCAGCGGTGTGTGTTTGATCAGCATGGCCGATACCCAGCCGCCGGCCACACCGCCCACCAGACCACCGGTTCCCACCAGCCCGTACCAGGATTTGCCCTCGTGGGTGGTGTAAATCGAGTTTGTCAGGCTCCAGAATTGTTCCACCAGCACAACGCCCAGCATATCGACAAAAACGTATAGACCGGCCGAGGCGATCGGACCGGGGGATTGGAGCAGCAGACGAAAAATGACCAATAACCCGCTGATGGTCAGACAGGTACCCAGCACCACGTGAATGCGGCTGTGGCGTTCAACCAGCCGGTGATAATAGGTAATAAACACACCCATGGTCACGGCCGTGGCGATCCAGATGTAGGGCAATCGCTCCGAACCCAGGGTTTCAATGAACAGCGAGCGGCTGGCCGGCTTGAGCTGGTAAAGGGCCATGATAATCAGAAAAAAGTTGAGAAACAGAAACCCCGCGCGAGCACCCAGGGTGTGTAACATTGGATAGCGGGCCTCACATTCGGCTGAAATGTCATTATTTGAATTTTGTGCTTGCATTTTCTGACTATTGAGTAATAATTAACATTATGGACCGATTTAAACGATTATTGGCGCTGATATTCTTTGTTCTGATTGGCGCCAGCTTGACCGGTGCGCAATCGCATGACAACGCCTGGACCCAGAGCTGTGATCCCCGCCTGCAAAAAGCTTTGGAAAAGCGCATCAATGCCCTCAAACTGGACGGTGCCGCCGAGCATAAAAATCTGAGCATTGTGGTTGTTGACATCACCGATGTTTCCGAGCCGCGTATGGCTTACGTTAATCCCAACGAGATGATGTATGCCGCCAGTTTACCCAAGATTGCCATCCTTTTGGGCGCCTTTGAAAAAATCGCCGCCGGTGAAATGACCCTTGACGATGAAACCCTTGATAAACTCAAACAAATGATTCGGCGCTCTTCTAACTCAGCAGCTTCCGAGATGCTGGACCGGGTCGGGATCGATTATCTGGCCGATCTGCTGCAATCGCCGCGCTACCGGCTGTATGATCCTGAAGGACACGGCGGCATCTGGGTCGGCAAAGAATACGGCAAGGCGCCGGCCCGCAAACGCGACCCCCTCCACAATCTTTCCCACGGTGCCACGGCATTACAGGTAGCCCGTTTTTACTACCTGCTGGAAACCGGCCAGCTGGTGTCACCGCAACTGAGCCATTTGATGAAAGCAATTCTGGCGGAAACTGAAATCGAGCACAAATTCGTCAAGGGGCTCAAAACCGTCCAGCCGGACTCTGAAATTTACCGCAAATCCGGGACCTGGGGTCCCTATCACTCCGACAGCGCCATCATCGAGCATGATGGTCGCCGCTATATCGCAGTGGCTTTAGCCAAAAGTCGCCATGGGGAGCAATGGCTGCAAAAGCTCATTGTTGCCCTTGATGAGGTTGTTTGCCAGACTGAGACGAATCAGAACTAAATTTTCCCACCCGGTAATATTTTTCCAGCATACGATGAATGCGCATGGCCAGCGTTTGATGAACAACGGCTGAATTTTTACGCAAAACATTCGACATGACCACTACCATATAAAAAAGCTGTCGCTGGCTGGCCGGTGCCTCGATAATGGCCACCGAATTGAGCATATTGGTGACGTTGCCGTGGTATTTCTTGCACTTAAATTCCGGTTCGGGTTTGCATTTATATAAAGAGCCGGATTTAAAGTAGACCGCCGAATCCGCCAGCGCCGGCGCCGAGGCATAGCGGATGCGCCGCTGGGTCATATACAGCAGGCGCTTGATTTCACGACTCGAAAATTCATCCACCAGTTGGCCTTGCTCCAGTTTGATCAAGCAGCGCATCAATTCCTGGGGGGTGGCATAGCTGGTGGTGCCCGGCACCAACCGTTTGCCTTTCCACGTAAAAAAAGACCCCTGGCGCAGCTGCTCCAGATCCAGTCCGTTGCGCGCGACCGGCTCCTGCAGCGCCCGTTCCAACAGGGCGGCAAGCTCTTTTCGGGAAGATTCCTTTAAAAACTGCTGGGCCTCGGTCTCGCTGACCGGATAGGCCGGCCCGAAGTGCACCAGCAGCATCACGTGTTTTAAGACCATACTGGCGGCCGCGTTGGAGCTGGCTGAAAGCATCCAATCCAAATAGGTGTAAAGGCTGGCCTGATCACCGATCTGAATTTTAGGATAGCGTACCCGTTTGTTGCCCGGCTGCCAGACCGGCACGACATGATGATCCGATTGAATAAATTCGTCGGCGGTGATAACCGTATTTCGCAGTATCTCCAGGCGTTCATCGATATTATCCGGGTAGACATCCGCCAGGGCCTGAAAAAGGCCTAAAGCAATTAGAATTTTACCAACACTGCCCGGGTTGGCCCGGGCGGTGCCGCGGTGTTCGGCATAACGCGGCAGTTCAAGATTGCTTAAATCCAGCACCGCCACGGCATAGCGATCCGCTTCAGCGCCCAATAAATTTTTCAGCCGGGCCGCAAATTCAGCGTC
>JAHEIW010000055.1:2645-24958 GCA_024639185.1 Deltaproteobacteria bacterium
ACAGCAGGGCACCCGGGGGTTGTTTGGGCGCCCGCACCTTGCCTTCCATCGCCAGGCGATAGGCTTCCACCCGGGCGATGCCGGTATATCCGTATCCATCCAGCGGGTAAGCGCCGCAGGTAGCGGCGATCATCAATCCCATCAAACAGGCAACAATAGTCATAAAAGGCTTCATCTTTGCACCTCAAGCGGGATGTCATCCAGAACGACGGTCTTGGTCAGATGTTGCTGGAGACGACTGTCCAGATTGTTTAAAAATAGATTCTGTCGCGCGCGGGTGCTTTCCAGAAAGGGTCGAATCTGAAATAGCATCAATCGATTTTGGTAAAAACCAAACTCAATATCCGCCGGCACATACCGGCCCTGGGCGTCCTGCAGTTTCGGAAAGCGCTCGGGAACCGTACGGGCAAAATCCATTAAATGGCGGATTTCGGCCTCGCTGAGCAGCGCCGACGTCCCGCTGGCCACAACCTTGGAAACACCACCTTCATCCAACAATACCCGCTTGTAGGGATCGGTGGCATGAGCCAGCAGACGGATGTCACCGTTTTGCATGTTGACCTTGAGCTCCTCGGCGGTTTGACCCGAAACTGCTCCGCCAACGCCCTCGTTGATCGCTACGGTCAGCCAACCGGTCTGCCCGGTTTCAATATCGGCGGTCACCAGCACGCCGGATTTTTCCACCGCCACACTTTTCATCAGCAGTACGGACGCATAAACATGTTCCGGGCTTTTCATGTAGGCCTGGCGCCAGCGAAAAGCGCGCTCGGAAAACGGTGAGGCCCATACCCGTTGGACAGCGGCCATAATGTTGTCAAAACCCACGACATGCGGCACGGTTAAATTGAGACCCGCTCCGGTGAAACCCGGCAGGTCTTCAACATTGGTATCGCTGCGCACAAACACGCCGTAGGATCCATCCGGGCCGAAGGTCTCTGACATGGCGGCCCGCAGCTGATTGCGAAAATCTTCACCCGGGTCCAGGTTCACCATCCAGTTGCGGATCGTTTCCAGAAACTTTTGCGTAACCTGATCCTGTCTCTGGGGATCGTTTTTAAGGCGCTGCATGATCTTATATTGATCCTGCATCCAGCGAAAAGCGGATATGCCTCCAGGCTCGATGGGTTGCTCGAGCAATTGCCTGTAAAACCCGAAGGGGATCACCAGTCCGTCGGCAACGGCTTCGGGAAAAAAGTGCTTGAGTTCACCCAGATTGGCGGCTTTGGGGCCGCAAATTCGGCCTGAATCGGTGCTGCGCAGCGTATCCAGGGAACGCAGGCCGCGGGTTTTAAGATCCAATTTTTTAAGGTCCGGCCGAATCAATAACGCTTTGGGGCTTTTTTCGACATTGAAGGTCTCATCCCACTGCGGGCCATCCAGGGCCAGTTGCACAATCCCACGCGGGCTGACAGCCAGTACCACCTGCTGGTTGGCCATCGATTGGATCAAGGGCAGCCATTTTTCGTCGATGGCCACATTGGGAATACCCAGGTTGCGGGCCAGCAATTGAACATGGGATAAAATATTGCCTTCGCCGGTGGTCAATATACCGGCAACCGGAGGTAAATCTTCGGTGGTTGAAGGCAGCACGTATATGCCTTTGGAATCGAATTTGGCAGGGGCTTTGCCGGATGGCGACAGTTTCAGTTTGCCGCGCGCCAGCCCCGGATTTAAACCGCGAAACCCCGTATCGGCCGGTTGACCGAAAACAAAATTACGGATACCCAGCTGTCGATTGGCATCGGCAATCAGGCTTTCGAGTACGGCTGCATATGACAGCAGCAGGCTGCCACGCAGCCGGTCGTGAACGTAGCGGCGACTCAGCGGCTCGATGGTTGCCAGATGTGCCACGGTCTCGCCCAGGTGATATCGCAGGGTTCGATCGGCCCATTCCGGCATACGCGCGGTGTACTGCAGCTCAGCTTTGTATTCCATCAGTAGCGGGTCTGTTTGAATCAGCCGGCTGAGGTTTTGGGTCAGCGCCTGCTGCTGGCGGGCTGAAATCAATCCAATGCCATAGAGACCGTCGGCATATTTGATCAGCCAGGAAAGTCTCTGGTGGCGCGTGGCCTCGGTTAGCTGCGCAATCATGATATCCCCCATGCGGAACAATTCGCCCTCCAACAGGATACTGGCATCCAAGACAGCCAGCATCTGTGCGGCATCACCGGCTTTGTTCAGATTGTCGCGCAGCATTGCCAGCAAAAGGCTGGCAGCTAAAAACCGGTCTCTGGCATCGTTTTGAGGGGCAAGCTGCCCTGCAGAATCAATAAGGGCCTTGGCGAATTGCTTTTCTTTGACCGTTTGGGCCAGTGACTCAATTTCTTTCTGGATATCACGGATTTTGAAGACCTGCTCGATGATGTCCACTAAATGGGCATAGTCCTTGACCAGCTCAGGCTTTCCCTGACGCGCTGCGAAATCTTTTACTTTTGGGGCATCCGACAGCTCCGGATGGACATGCAGTTTGATGCGCAGCGTTTCAAAATCCGGATCCTTTTCAGCAAGGGTGCGCGAAAGCTGCCGCATTTCGGTAATCGGTGCACCCTGGCGACCATGGGGAATAAAGCGCACGGCTTCCCGCAGCACCATAAACCGATTATTACGCCATTCTGGGTCAGAAACCATTGCCAGCAAAAGCTCACGCCCGGCACGGGTTTCGTCTTCTGTTTGCAGCGCACCGCGATAATAGCGCGCGCGGCGAAAAATCCAGCCATTATCGGCTTCAATCAAAAATTGTTCCAGGACCATTTGCTTGACGACTTCCACATGCCGGGGGTCCTGGAGAAATTCCTCAGCGCGCACATCGGCAAACACATTGGCGATATAAAAACCATTTTCCCGTAGAACTTTGACGCGATCATTCCATTCACCATGCTGCACCCCGCCGCCGCGCTCGCTGCAGGCATATTCTTTGGGTAGCTGGATGGTGCCGTCATTACAAAACCAACGAATATGCTTAAATGGGCCTCTCGAAGCGGTCTTCATCTTCTGCACCCAGCTGCGCAGCGTGTCCTCATCCGGCGGTGCAGCTGTCGTAATGCCAGCCAGCAGCGCCAGCAGACCGATGCACGCAATTGCGGTAACCCATCGTTTCTTCATTGTAGGAGCTTTCTTTAATACTAAATGATTGGTAATCCAAACGCTTAACGAAAAAAGCTAAACTTTAATCTAATATTGAATCATCTGTCAACAAAGGAACACCTGATATTATTATTCCCACACCGGGCTGACGAGGTTCAAAAGCTGTGCCAAATACAAGCGCCCTGGGAATCAGGTGGGCTGCAACTGAAGTACCTTTTTAATATGCTGTATTTACATTGTTTTTCAAGGATATTGACTAAACGCCATTGCTGAATTGTGATTTATATATCTTAGCATGACACCCGCTAGGGGCAAATCCCTAAGCCCCTTCCGTGACACCGGCAAATGCCCCAGTACTGCAATATTTCTATACATCTATTCTTGATTGCACTTCGGTGGATAGTATGCGAAAATTTAAAAATGCGCGCGACCTGTATATGGCGAAAGGCCTTAAACGATCAAAACCATCAGTCAAAGGAGGCCGCAGATGGCAAAGAAAAAAATGATTCATGATTTTTTGCGGATGAAACAGGAGGGCGATAAGATCACCTTTCTGACCGCCTATGATTTTCCCACCGCCCAATTTGCCGAATCCGCCGGCCTGGATATGCTCCTGGTGGGCGACTCCCTGGGAATGTGTGTTTATGGCTATTCCGGAACCGTGCCGGTGGTCATGGACCAGTGCATTTACCATTGTGAAGCGGTGAGACGCGGCGCGCCCAATACCTTTATTGTGGGGGATATGCCGTTTATGTCCTATCAAAGCAGCCTGGAAAAAGCGGTTGAAAACGCCGGCCGCTTTCTGAAGGAAGCCGGTTGTGATGCCATCAAGCTCGAAGGCGGTGTCCGGGTGGTCCCGCAGATTAAAGCCATTGTAGAGGCCGGCATTCTGGTCATGGGCCATATCGGTCTCACGCCCCAGAGCTCCGGTCAGCTGGGGGGCCACAAGGCCCAGGGGCGCACGCTGGAAACCGCCAGCATCGTCGTGCAGGATGCCCTGGCGGTTCAGGAAGCCGGCGCGCAGATGATCTTACTGGAAGCCATCCCGCCGGAAGTGGCTGCTTATATCACCCAGAAACTCAACATTCCGGTGCTTTCCATCGGGGCGGGGTTGGACTGCAACGGCCAGTTGCTGATCGTCTCAGACATGATTGGCCAGTTTCAGGCCTTCACCCCCAAATTTGTCAAAAAATATTGCAATGTGGCCGAGGTGGTCACCAACGCCATGAAAGACTATGTGGCCGAGGTCAAAGCCGGTAAATTCCCCGAAGATGATCACTGCTATCATATGATTTCCGGCGAGAAAGAAAAGTTCGACACGGAGTTCAAGTAGATCCTGGCTGCAGACAGGATCCAGGTGTCAGTGTTCAGGTGTCAGGGAACATAAGACTGAAATCAGAAAACAACGCAAGCATGCAATCGGTATTGCACCTGAATTGCGAGACTCGACACCGACCACCGAAAGACTGACACCTGCCACCTCATTTTTGCTGACACCTGACGCCTGAAACCTTTTTTAGAAAGGAACCCAAAAAGTAACACTCAACATAGATGGAGGATTTGATCATGTCCGATTTAAGAGGTTTGCTAAAGATAGCAGACAGCCGCCTGGAAGAAATCAATGCCCTGTTGACCGATCCGGGCAACGAGCTGGTCAATGAGCTGCTGGCGGTCATCGAATCATTCGGTGGCCCGCAGGAAATCAACCGCAAGGCGCAGGAAGCCGCTCAACTTGAAAATTTAATGACCCGCCTGCAAGCGACCAAATCGCCCTATGTTGCGGATTTAAACTGGCTGATGGAACAACGCGACAACGGGGCCTTTGTGAGCATGCCGGATTATGTCCAGCGTGTGCTGGGCGATAAGGCCAAAGCGGCCGATATCGACCAGAAAAATGCGGTCACCCTGGAAGTCAGCGCCCTGCAGTACTTTCCCTGGTTGATCAGCGAAGCCCGCCGCAGCATTGATAAAGGGGAATTGATGCCGGGCCGCTTTATCCGGGTGCGCAATATGGCCGAGCAGGAAACCGACAACGGTGATGTGATGGCTGTGGCCGCCGCCATGCAGATCATCGGTGCCAGCTATGTTGAAACCCTGGACACCAAGGGCACCGATGGCTCCAACGTGCACCTGGGGGGCCCGGAAACCATTACCGGCTATTTCGGCGGTGTGGGGCAACCCAATGAATACCCGATCAAATGGGTCCAGGAGTATCTTAAATTTTACACCACCTATGGTGTGCAGCAGGTGCTCAACATTAACCCGGGTACCGTGCTGGTGGGATATTTGCTGCACAAGCTGGGGGTGAACAACGAATTTAAAATTTCGGTCTTTATGGGCAATGACAATCCCTTTTCGATCCTGTGGACCCTGACCACCGCCCGGCTGTTTTCACGTGAGGACGGCACCACCTCTTTAATTGGATTCAACCTGTCCAATTCGGCCAACAACGACACCATTCGAAAGGCCGCCGCCATTCGCAAAGCCCTGGGCCTTGAGGATGTCGTGCGCTTTGAGCATCATATCACCGAAACCTGGAAATCCATCGTACGCCAACCCTATAACCGCAGGGACGAGCTGGTCGAAATCGCAAAGGACGTCCCCAACATATCGGCCAAGCATGAAGGCGGTGAAATCGAGATCGAACAGCAGCTGGAGCATCCGTCCGACATTCTGGATTATTTTATGACCAAAAGCGATGTCGAAGAACAGGGCTTGATGCCGGCTCTCGAACAAAATTATATCGAAAAGCACCGCTCCACCAATCTGACCGCCGACGCTTTAACCCGGGCGGGTATCGGCGTGGTCTGTGCCGCCAAGCTTCATAAAACCGCCTAAATTGAGCGTTTCAAATTTTAAAAGGGATTACGCTGTATTAGTATGAATGAATTCTATCCATTTAAATTTTTAAAATTTGAAACCCCACGGGGGCTTGCCGAACAGACAATCTGATTTTAGATTATTTCTCACGCAAAGGCGCTAAGCTCACAAAGAATTTTAAGAAAAAATGGGCTGTTAGCGTCTTTGCGGCTTTGGCGCATCTTTAGACGGTCGCGGGATGATTGGTCAGTCCCGCTCCAAGCGGTATGCACTGTCTGAATGCATTAGGGGGCGTTACGAAAGAACAACTTATCGTCTGATTATGATTTGGCGGCATGATGTTGAATATCTATTCAATTAGCTATTATATATACGGGATTTGTCCTTTTGCTACGCCCCCTTATGCATGAGTTTGCACCCCGCCCGGGCGGTACTGATCATTTATGGAGCGGGCTAATTTTGAAAGCTCCCCGTTCCCTCAAATAGTTAGAAGCGTGTATGAAAAACTTGCCCATACAATTCGTTCGCAAATTCGTCCAGTATGGTTTTCTGGCAATGATCGCTTTGATCGGCGTGCAGTTTACCCTTTTTGTCAACCAGCTGGAGGAGGGCATTCTGCCGACCATCACCCGGCCGCCAGGCATCGAGGGGTTCTTGCCCATCAGCTCCTTGATCAGTTTTAAATACTGGCTGGTGACCGGCATTTTTAACCCCATCCACCCCTCCGGTCTGGTCATTTTTCTGGTCATCCTGGCGACCGCCATTTTGCTCAAGCGCGGTTTTTGCAGCTGGGTGTGCCCGTTCGGCCTGTTGACCGAGTATCTAAACCGCCTGCATCGCTTTATCTTCAGAAAAGACATCCGCATGCCCCGCTGGTTGGATTACCCGCTGCGCAGTCTTAAATATCTGCTGCTGTTCTTTTTTATCTGGGCCATCATTATCAAGATGAATGCCCGTGATTTGGATTATTTCATCTACAGCCCCTATAACATGGTGGCCGATATTAAGATGCTGCTCTTTTTCAAAGACATCTCCGCTTTTGCCTTCTGGGTGTTGGTGGCGTTGTTGGTTTTATCCATATTGATCCGCAATTTCTGGTGCCGTTACCTTTGCCCTTACGGGGCGCTTCTGGGCGGGCTCAGTTTTATTAGTATCTTCAAAATCCACCGCAACGAAGGCACCTGCACCCAGTGCCAGCAGTGCACGCGCACCTGTCCGGTGGACATCAAGGTCCACAAAACCACCGGCGTGCTGTCCGATGAATGCCACGCCTGCCTGAAATGTGTGGCGGTCTGCCCTGAACCCAATACGCTGTATATATCCGCTGCAGAACGATCGGGTGCCTTACAACCCGCACTGTATGCCCTCGTTATCTGCCTGCTGTTTATCGGTGGATCGGTCATCGGCAGGCTAACCGGTCACTGGCAAACCAGCATCTCAAATGCGGAATATTCCTTTCATGTCGCCCAGCTGGACACCCCCTTTTACCGGCACAACCGCGGTCAGGTGCCGGTCTACAACAAAGACGCCTGGATGCTGATGATGCAAAGAATCAAAAAAAACCAGAAACCCTGGCGCAAGGGACAACGGCTGAAAGATTAAGGCCCGTCTTCGCTTTTACAAGCTTGGGGCTTCGCGCTCCGCGCTACGACCCCACAAGTTGCCGGGATAAGCCCATCTTCGCTCCAAAGTGCCTGTGCCGTCTGATCAGGATCATGCCTTCCTTGTTTTTGATCATATCGTGTTTACTCTCTGCTATATGCCCTCAGTGAGGTTCTTGCAGCCACTATCAAAACCTTAAAAAGGATGCACCATGATTCGGCAGGAAAAAAACAGTCCCCTACCGGCCACCCTGCAGATGGTCTTTTTTCTTCTAACCATCGTTGCCGGTTTGCAGATAGCCAACGATTCGAGCGCCTCACAAAGCGCCCCCAAATCCGGCCACAACCGCTTGATCAGTGAATCCAGCCCTTACCTACTGCAGCATGCCACCAATCCCATCGATTGGTACCCATGGGGTGAGGAGGCTTTTGCCAAGGCCAAAAAAGAGAATAAGCCCATCTTTTTGTCCATCGGATACTCCACCTGCCACTGGTGCCACGTCATGGAGCGCGAATCCTTTTCAGATCACGAAGTGGCGGCTCTGTTAAACCGGGATTTTGTAGCCATCAAGGTGGATCGCGAAGAGCGCCCGGATATCGATCAGGTCTATATGACCGTCACCCAGACACTGACCGGCAGGGGTGGCTGGCCCAATACCGTTTTTTTAACACCCGACCGCAAACCGTTTTTTGCGGGCACCTATTTTCCGAAAGAAAACCGCTGGGGTAACACGGGGTTGATGGAACTGCTGCCAAAGGTGGCTGAGATCTGGAAAAATGACCGTGAAAATGTTTTAAAAAGCGCCGATCAGATTACCGCCCTGATTGCGTCCAGACGCAATTCCAGCACTGGCGCCGCCCTCGACAAAGCCATCCTGGCTAAAACCCGCAGTATGCTCGCCGAAGTTTTCGACGCCGATTATGGCGGGTTTGGACCGGCCCCTAAATTTCCGACACCCCATGTATTTAGTTTTTTACTGCGGCAATATCACCATACAAAAGACAGCCAGAGCCTGGCAATGGTCGAAAAAACGCTGACGCACATGAGGCTTGGCGGAATTTACGATCATATCGGTTTCGGCTTCCACCGCTATTCAACAGATGCGCAGTGGTTGTTGCCGCATTTTGAAAAAATGCTGTATGACCAGGCCCTGCTGACTTTCGCCTATACGGAAGCCTACCAGGTCACCGGCAAAAATCTTTATGCCCAGACCGCCAGAGAAATATTGGCCTATGTCTTACGGGACCTGACATCCAATGAAGGCGGCTTCTACAGCGCCGAAGACGCTGACAGTGAAGGCATTGAAGGCAAGTTTTACTTATGGACCGTGCCGCAGATTCAAGAAGTCCTGGGCAAAGACGAAACGGCAACTTTTAAAAAAATCTACAACCTGGTAGCTGACGGCAATTTCACCTCTTCTGAGACCGAACACAAAGACGGAAGCAATATTCTTCATCTCAAACAGACACTGCCGGGCTTAGCCGGGGAATTGGGCAAGCCTGAAAAGCAATTGCGTCAGCGGCTGGAAAATTACCGCAAACAGCTTTTTACAGTGCGCGAAAATCGAATTCATCCCTTTAAAGACGATAAACTCCTTACCGATTGGAACGGGTTGATGATCGCCGCACTTGCCAGAGCCGGACAGACGCTTAGTGAACCCCGCTATACCGCTGCCGCTGTTAAGGCTGCCGGCTTTATGTTGCGCAAACTGCGCGCAGAAAACGGCCGGCTGTTCAAACGCTATCGAAACGGAAACGCCGGTTTACCTGCGCATCTGAACGATTATGCATTTACCGTCTGGGGGTTGCTGGAACTATATGAGGCCACTCTTGAGGTGAGCTATCTGCAGGAGGCCATCCGCCTCAATGATCAAATGATAGCGCATTTTTGGGATGACACCGATGGCGGCTTTTACATGACCGCTAACGATAGCGAGAAGCTGCTGATTCGCAGCAAAGACATCTATGACGGGGCAATCCCCTCGGGTAATTCAGTGGCCGCTTTGAATCTACTGCGCCTGGGCCATATGACCGCTAAACAGGACTATCTGAAAAAAGCCGAGGAAATCGCCCGTGCATTTGCCGGAACGGTCAATCGGTTCCCGCCGGGCCATAGCCAATTGATGGTGGCCCTGCAATACGCGCTGAATCCAAATTACGAGGTCGTCATCGTCGGTCAGCCGGAAGCCAGTGATACGCGCGCCATGCTCTCGGCATTGCGCAAGCCGTTTTTGCCCGGCAAAGTGGTTGTGCTGCGCCCGGCCGACAAAAAGAAGGCTGCTGCCATCATTCGCCTGGCACCGTATACCGAATTTATGGTTGCCCAGAAGGGTAAGGCCACTGCTTATGTCTGCACTGATTTTGTATGCAAACTGCCCACCACCGATATTGCCCAGATGCTCGCCAACCTGCAGGTGAAACAAAGATAATTCACCACAAAGGCACGAAGATCACAAAGCAATCCTTAAAGAAGAAAGGTGTAAAAGCTTTAGATATTGCTAACGGATATGGCCACAATGTTGGGTATAAAGAATGACAAAAGGTGAAGTGTAAAGTGGTTTCTAAATTATGAGCTCTTGTTTGAGGGCAAGGCGCAATTCGGTTTAAAAGTGGAGTGTACACGGTAGTACTCGAGCATTTTAAACCGAATTGGAACGCAGCCATCGAGCAATAGATGAGGATTTAGAAATCACTTTTATAAATTATCTGGTAAGGCCCATTGAAGAAACTGCCAATCCACCTCCCAGGCATGTTCCCCGTACCCGCCTGCAGTCACATAAGCCCGCGGGATGTGCTGGGACTTTAAAAAATGATAGACCAGCTGATCTCTTTCCTTTATCTGGGGCA
The DNA here is from genome assembly GCA_024639185.1 of Deltaproteobacteria bacterium. Taxonomy (GTDB): domain Bacteria; phylum Desulfobacterota; class Desulfobacteria; order Desulfobacterales; family JAHEIW01; genus JAHEIW01. The sequence continues at coordinate 12,998 of JAHEIW010000055.1, forward strand.
GCGACAGTTTTAGGTCAGCGGTCGACGGCAATTCGTCTTTTTCATAAGGATCCGCTCCGGCTAACACAAGCGCAAGATCCGGCGGTCCGATGCTGCTGAGTTTTTCAAGCCCGTCTTGGAGTCTGGCGAGGTATTGATGTTCTTCGCCGGCCGCCACGGCGATATCGATGTCGCTGGGAACAAAAGACGGATTCGATCTGCCTTGAGCATCATAGGCATCACCATCCAGCGGCCAGCCGTTGGCCATATGAATACTGAGGGTGGTAATCGAGCTGTCTTCTTCGGTTAGGACGGCGGTCCCATCCCCTTTGTGGGCATCCAGATCGATCACCCAGGCCGTGCGAATTGAATTTTCGGACTGCAGTTTGCGCATGGCAACCACAATATCATTGACCACACAAAAGCCTTCCCCATAATCTCTTTTTGCATGGTGCATACCGCCGCCAAACGCAAAGCAAAAGTCTTTTTCAAGCGCTAAGCGGCAGCACTGGATGGTTTCTGCGGTTTTAAACAAAAGACGATCAAATAGCCGGGTTAAAGGGGTGCTGGCATTATCCGGGTTGTAACGATAGTAGCGGCCGCTTTCGTCAATCAGTTCAAAGGTTTTGATAATCTCTTCTTCAAGCTGATCGGAATATAAGCGGTTCACGTAATCAGCAGAATGCACGCGTAAAAGGTCATTGCGGGTAACGGTTTCATTTACCCGATCGATGTGCCAGCGATCGATGCGGGGGCCCAGCGTTTTATGGCTTTTCAATTTGGCAAAGGTGGTCGCCGCCCGGCTGCGCGACAGCGGAATTTCAATACCAAATTCCTCCAGGCCTTCTTTCATGTTAGGGTCATAGATGATCATAGCGTTATCCGTGTCAGAGGACAGATAGAAAGGCTTGAAAGACGGAGCGTTTTTTCTGTCTTCTGAACTCTGTTTTCTGTCATCTGATAGCGACATTAGAAGAAATGCGCTACAGATAACGAAATGTCCGTAAACACCGAGCCGAAAATAAGACCAAATTTGAGAGCGCACAACCTTGTTTTGACAATCTTAGAAATTTTCCGTACAATAGCAGCAACCAACCTGGCCATCCGTAAAAATCAACACAGACAAAACCAAAATCATAGACCGGCTTATTGCTCACAGGCCGCTTCAAATATATTTTTTGCCGAACAGTGCTGATAAAGGAATTAGCGCTGTTCGTCAGAGGCGACGCTCAATCAAAGGGGGGCTCAGATGCCAAACGGAGACAAAAAGCTTTCGATCTCATCAGAAGTTTTGGATTCAACAGATCGCGCCGGTGCAAACCTGTCAAAGAAACCCTCTGGCAAAAAAATTATCCGGGAAGCCTCCGAATATGTTAAGGCCCATATCCGCCGACAGCCGCCCGTGCAGCGCTTTTTCAGTTTCATGCCCACCATGTTGACACGGGTATCACCGTTTCATTTTAAAGGACGCCATAAAGTAACCGAATGGCCGCTTGTCCGGCTGGACTCGGGCGATGCCAATTCGTGGGGCAGCATGCAGGTGGTGGGCGAATTGCTGATCATTTTTGACGAAACCATCTTATTTTGTCTGCTGGCACTGATGACCCGGTCTGAAAGTGACGCTTTTGAGACCTCCTTTAGCGATCTGGCCCGAATTGCGGGCATCGATCCCACTCAGACGAATAACGCTAAAATATGGAGAAGTATTCAGCGACTGGCGGGCACCCGGATTGATTTAACGCTTTTCAGCGGCAAAGGGAAGAAAAGAAAAACGCTTAAGGAATTGACCGGCTCGATCCTGAGTTTTGCCGATAAAGATCAGGCTGGCGGCCGCATTCGAATTGTCATCAATCCATATTTTCTGGAAATGTACGCCGAAAGTTTTGTCACCAACATCGATATGAATTTCAGAAGCCGCTTAAAATCTGACATCAGCAAAGCATTTTACCGCTTCTATCAGGGGCTATATGAGACCCAGGCGGAAATCGATATCACCCGCCTGGCCCAGGCTGTCAATTTGAGTATCGCGCAGGAAATGAAACAATTAAAATCAAAGGTTCGCATCGGGTTGAGGGAACTTCAGGAAAAAGGATACCTGGAAGCCTATAAGATCACCCGGGACAATCGGGTGCGGGTATCAAAAACCGCGGACGCCGCTGTCAAATTTGAAAGCCAGATACTGGGCAAATCCAATATAGAGTTTCTTGTTGAATAAATATGCCGCTGGCTTTCATCAAACCGCATGCCGCTGCCTGCCAATCAGGTTTTTTTGGCTTTAACGATTTCAAGGCTTTTGAGCATAAGGCGGAATGCATCTATGTCCCGTTGAAAATGAAACCGATCGGCGGCCGTAAACCGCAAGTTAAAAAAAGTATCCGCTTTGATAAATCCATAATAAAGCGTCTTGAATGTGTGGCCCTCTCCGTCCTGATAAGTGTAAAGGATTTTAAAACCATCATATCCGCTGATGTTTAGCGGAGTATTATTCAGCAATTTTAAATTCAGTAAATTCTGATCGGATATGAGCTCATCGACAACGATCTGGGCGGCCTCTTCGGGAAGCATGGTCGTGTGCATTTTCTTTTTGGTATGACGAAACGATTTTCCAATGGGGCGATTTTGAACCAGGATATATTGCTGGAACGGGTTTTCTTTAGTTAATAGAAGGTAGCGGTTATTGTCTATTTTGCGCCATCCTTCAGGAATATTAACCTTGTACCCATAGGAGGCCGGCTTCGTGAGCCCGCCACTATGCGCACAGGCTAATAAGCTGACAACACAGATCAATAGGCTGAGCCACAATAATCTTTTCATTAGCTTTCCTCACTAATTGTGCATTGTTTTAAATACCCTTTGATATACGCTTTATCGGGGGAATCTGGCGAAAGCTGCAGGCACGATTCGAAAAATTTTTTGGCCAGATCATGCTGGCCTTTTTTATAATGAATGAGCCCGATGGCTTTATGCGGAGCGGCAAAGCTAGGATCCAGACGAATGGCACGGCTATAATAACCAATTGCCGTCTGAACATCGCTGCGCTGCCCGCGTTGTCTGTGAATTTCACCCAGTAAAAAATATGCCCGGGTGTCATCTGGCTTAATGCTCAGGAATTTTTCAACACTAGTTCTGGCAACTTGAAACCGCCCCAGTCGAATATCCAGACGCGCATTATCTATCAGTAACTGATCCAATTTTGCAAGAAATGCCTGCCTGTCGTTATTCGAAGCTAATGTATCTATCATAGCAGGCTCGGGCAGATTCTGCAAATTTTCGGCTCGCTGTCGGATCCGGGGATGGCTCCCAAAAAAGAAGGGTTCTTCAAGGCCATCCGCTGCAAGGTCTGACAGCATCTGATCAAATAGTGACAGAGCTGCCTTTGGGTTGTAACCCGCCCTCAGAACCCATTCAAATCCGATACGATCCGCCTCAGCCTCCAACTCCCGGGTATACCCGCTGATGGCTGCCATTGCTCCGGTAACCCCCATCGCGTGTGCCAATTTCTGCAAGCCTTTGGTCTTGAGCAGGGTTTGTTGAACGGCGATGAGATAAGCCGGTTGATTCCGGTACTTTCTGAAGGCCCGCAATGCATGCCGCTGGATGCAATGCGCCATCTCATGGGCCAATACAGCCGCCAGCTGTGCCTCGCTATCCATTCTTGCCAGCAGACCGCTATGAATATAGATCATTCCATTGGGATAGGCAAAGGCATTCAAATATGGACTTTTGATCACTTTAACGCGTATGACCAGGTTGGCCGGCACGGTTTCAGGCATCAGTCTGGCAACCACCTGATTCAGATAGCCTTCAAATTGCGGATCGGCATAGACAAGGCCGTTGCTTTCAAGTGTACGCTGTTCCCGCTCCGATTTTTCCCAGAGCATTTGTTCAGCTTCACTTTCCAGCAGCGATTCTGCGACCCGAGATATCTGCGGTTTTGAATGGGTGGAACAGCCTGTTGCCGATGCTAATAACAGCAGGCCGATCGGGAAAAGGAATAATTTACTCCGTCGGATGTTCATTTTTGCCTTATGAATGTAAGTTGCCGAGCATATACAGTTGCCAAAGATAAAATTTTTAATTTAATTTCAAATAGTTAACTGGTTTTGAATTGATTGTTGAAATTGTAAAAGAATTTTCCAATCTTATTATGAGCAAAAGCCATGCCTTGCAGGAAACCTGAATGCGTCATCGGCAATTACAGCGGTCAACTTTAGATTGTTTTTAGCGGGTGCATGCAGAAGTCAAACATTTGCGGGAATGAAACCGTCTGAATGGGGTGGGGATTTTTGCACAATACTTCTACATATAAAGTACCCATACTTTTTTTTCTCTTCATTTCATTTTTTTGTTGTCTTTTAGTAAATTATGCTTAATATTGACGTTATCGATAAATTGTATTTTTGGGGCATTGGGGGCAGATTTTGGAAAGGAGGAAAGAAAATGAAAAAGCTGATAGTTTTACTGATCATGGGGTTGCTGCTCTCAGGATGCAGTGACGAATTTTTAGCCCACGATAGCGTGTTTAAAGACTGGGATCATGTCAAGTTTAGCTGGGGTGGGTACAAAAGTCCGACTGCCGAACATGCACAAATGTCATCTGACCGCGGATGGTGGGGTGAAGCAATACCTTACATTCCAGCAGAATAAAAGAAGTGTCTGATTCACCATCGTATGAAAGGAGTACCGGCCTTTCTTTGTCTGCTGGCTTACACTTCTCGGTGGTGTCGAATATCTGAATTTCAGGCGGCGCCGAGTTTTTAGTCTGAGTACGATTCTGAACCAGGCATTCGCTTATCAATCAAAAAAAAGGGTGGTAATTTCAGTGATAGACTGGGCCGCCCTTTTTTAGTGCCCAAAAGTTTGCAAGCAGATGAGAATCCTTGGAAGCCGGGCTGTTCCCGCTTCGCTTATTGATCCCATAACACCTCGATTATAAAGGTTAGGGTAAGTTGACAAGTGGCAGACTTTGACAATATAAGATCATCAACCCCGAGCTATTGAACCGATGAGGTATCGACAATGCGCTGTGCTAAAAATTGGAGCGGGATCCTTGCATCCTTAATTATCCTTTTTGTTGCAGCCGGCTGCGCTTACAACAAGCAAATGACGGTGGGCTCCACAGCAACGCTTCTGGAAGATATTTCAAATTCGGCCAACAAACAATCTGATTTAAGGATCATAAGGGAGGGGATGCCCGCCTATCTGATGTTGATTGATGGTATGGTTGAAGCCGTTCCGAACAATGCCCGTTTGCTGATTACGGCGGCTCAGGCGTATGCATCATTCGCTTCAGCCTTTATTGAAGATGCTGACAAAGATTATGCCCGCGTTCTGTTTGCCAAAGCTAAAGATTATGGCCTGAGGGCTTTAGAAATTCGTGGATTAAAAGACTCCGTCTCCGGGCCGTTTAACGAGTTTGAAGCAGCGGTTAACCGGCTGGATAAAGACGACGTTCCCTACCTGTTTTGGGCCGGCACCTGCTGGGGGAGCTGGATTAGGCTCAACCTGAGCTCCATCGCCGCAGTGGCGGAACTGCCCAGGGTGGAGGCTCTGATGAAGCGGGTGCTGGTGCTGGACGAACAATTCTATTATGGCGGCGCGCATCTGTTTATGGGCATATTGTTTGCTTCCCGCCCGCCAATCGCCGGCGGCGATATAAATAAAGCACGCTATCACTTCAAAAAAGCCCTGGCTTTTAGCCAGGATGTTTTTCTAATGACCCGAGTTTATTTTGCCAGCCACTACACTCGCAAAACGTTTGACAAAGAGTTGTTTATGGCCAGCCTTCAAACGGTACTGGACACCCCGGCCGACAAGGTTGCACAATTAACCTTGCTTAACACGGTGGCTCACCATAAAGCTGAAGAACTGCTCGCACAAGCAGACGAATTCTTTTAGGAGATCCAGATATGCAACGACCAGCAACAGTGATCGGTGTCGCAATGGGTATTATCGCGTGCCTGCTTATGTTGTCGCCCTCACCCGGCGCAGCCAAAACAGTGGTGATTAAACTGGCCACCCTGGCGCCGGAGGGCAGTTCGTGGATTCAAACGTTTAATTCCATCAACGATGAAATAAAACAAAAAACCGATGGACAGGTGCGCTGTAAGTTTTATGCCGGCGGAGTGCTGGGAGATGAAAAAGACATGCTGCGTAAAATGCATATCGGCCAAATACATGCGGCGGCCCTGACGTCAGCGGGCTTGTCGGCTATCTTCAACGAAATGGACGTCTTTCAAATACCGTTTCTCTTCGAGGCCCATCAGGAAGTTGACTTTGTGTTATCCCGGATGGATGCGTTTTTCCGCAAGGGTTTTGACGACAACCAATATGTTCTTTTGGGCTGGTCCGAGGCCGGCTTTGTACGCCTGATGTCGACCCAACCGGTGACCACCCTGGCTGATCTCAGAAAGCTCAAAGTCTGGACCTGGGAAGACGCGCCCATGACCCGCATTATTTTTAATGAAGCCAATGTTGCGGCCATTCCGCTTTCAGTGCCCGATGTTTTGGTGGGTCTTCAAACCGGGCTGGTGGACGTGGTCTATGCGCCGCCCAGCGGTGCCATTTCTTTGCAATGGTTTACCAAAACCCGCTACATCACCGATGTCAATCTCATCTATCTGATTGGCGCTGTGGTCATCAAAAAAAAAGTGTTCAACGAAATCGCGCCCGCACACCAGAAAATTCTCATGGACGTCTGGCAGCGCCAGATGAGCCAGCTGAAGCAAAAAATCCGCAACGAGAACCTGGAAGCCATGCAGGTGATGGTCAAGCAAGGCATCAAAATCATCGTCCCCTCACCGGATCAGGTGGCGGAGTTTAAAAAAGTATCTGCCAAAGCTGTCCAGCGGCTGGAAGGCGAAACCTTTTCCCAAAAGGTCCTGGATGAAGTCAATGCCCACATAAAAACCTATCGAGAGAATAATCAATAATGCAGCGCTGGCAAAAATGGGATCAGACCCTTGGCCGTATCGAAAAATTCACGCTCAGCGCCATGCTGAGTGTGATGATTCTGGTGGCATTTTCACAGATTATACTACGCAACGTTTTTAGCAGCGGAATTTCGTGGGGCGATCCCCTGGTTCGCTATCTGGTGTTGTGGGTAGGATTTATTGGCGCCAGCCTGGCAGCCAAAGAAGGCAAGCATATCACCATTGAAATATTTTCAAGATGGTTTTCCGGCCGCGGCCAGCAGTATCTCAGGGCTATCTCCAATTTGATTTCAGCCCTGGTTTGCGGGCTGTTGGTCTATGCGGGCTGGACATTTATCAGCAATGAGGCCCAAATGGGCGGTACCGCCTTTCTGCAGATTCCCCTCTGGATTCCGCAAATCATTTTGCCGGTCACCTTCGCAATGATGACATTGCGGTTTGGCCTGCGCTGCTGGGTCGAGCTGATGATGATTTTTACATCCGGCAATCCCGACAAGCACGGAAACCCATTATGACGCTGCTGGCCATCCTTGCCGCCATTTTTTTAATGCTGATGGGGGTGCCTGTATTTGTGGCCATCTGCGGGCTGGCCCTTTACCTGTTTTTGATCAGCGGCATTGACCTGTCGGCCGTTGTTATCGAAATGCACCGCATGGCCACCACCCCTGTGCTGGTGGCCATTCCTCTGTTTACCTTCTCCGGATTTCTGCTTTCAGAAAGCGGCGCCCCCAAACGATTGATCCGTCTGTCAAACGCGATTTTGGGCTGGCTACCCGGGGGTATTGCCGTGATTGCGCTGCTTTGCTGCGCTATTTTTACCGCCCTGACCGGAGCGACCGGTTTGACCATCATTGCTTTGGGTGGCATCCTGCTGCCGGCCATGACACGCGTAAATTACCCGGAAAAATTCTCCCTGGGCCTGCTGACCACTTCAGGGACCCTGGGATTGCTGTTCCCCCCCAGTTTGCCTCTGATTATCTATGCCATCATCGCCGGCATCAGAATTGATCAGCTTTTCATTGCCGGTATCCTGCCCGGAATTTTACTGGTCGTGCTGCTGTCTTTGTTCAGCATTTTCCGGGCGGTGCGCGCTGAGGTGCCCAAAACCCGTTTTCAGCTGTCTGAAATTTTAAGTGCCCTGCGGGAGGCACTTTGGGAATTGCCCTTGCCGTTGGTGGTGCTGGGTGGAATTTACAGCGGTAAATTTGCGGTCAGCGAGGCAGCCGCCATTACGGCGGTCTACGTTTTGGTGGTCGAATTGATCATTTACCGTGATATCCGCTGGCAGGACCTGCCGGAAATCATGCACAAAAGTATGGTTCTGGTGGGCGCCGTCCTGATTATTCTGGGCGCGGCCATGGGTCTGACCAACTATCTGATCGATGCCGAGATACCGATGCAGCTGCTGGATTTTTTCAAAACCCATATCGAGAGTAAATTTTTATTTTTGATGGTCTTGAATCTGTTTCTTTTGGCGGTGGGCTGTACGATGGGAATATTTTCGGCCCTGGTCGTCGTCGTGCCCCTGCTGGCACCCATCGCTGCGGCCTACGGCATCGACCCCATTCACCTGGGCATCATCTTCCTGGCCAACCTGGAAATCGGCGCTTCGATTCCCCCGCTGGGCATCAACCTGTTTATCGCCAGCATCCGCTTTGAAAGGCCGGTTCTAAAGCTCTATTGGGCCTCATTGCCGTTTATTGCCATTCTGCTTGGGGCGCTAGCGCTGATTACCTACATCCCCTGGATAAGCCTTGTACTGCTCAAATAGACGGCCGACATAGCGAATCACCCTACCGCCGTACTTGCCGGCAAACACCACCACTAAAATTCCAATCACGGGAATTAAAATCGTTACGGCCGGTCATAAAGCGCCGTATTGCACCGGTAAAAAGGCATTTAAATCTTCAATTGTACTAGGAACCATTTTATCACCCTTGTAAGTAATTGAGCGCTCGGTACGAACCCTTATGCACGAGTTTGCGCAGATTTAGCGAGTGATTATTCTTGCAGCCACTCTATCGCAAATACTCCCCGACCCTTCATGTGGTTAACGATTAAAGAGTACCATACCGCTAAGGATAAGCAGCATTCCGACCAAATGAAAGGCCCTGAGGGATTCACCCAGCCAGACGATGGCCATGATGGAGGCAAATACCGGAATAAAATTGATAAACAGCCCGGCACGATTGGCACCGATTTGCTCCACGCCGTAATTCCAGCAAAAAAAGGCCACAATTGACGGAAACGCAGCAACATACAGGACACTGGCCACCACTTCAACGTTTACCACAAATGGCGGGCTGTACATTATCTCCAGCAGGTACAATGGCAGCAGACCCAGGGCACCCAGGGCAAAAGTGTAAAGCAGAAAACTGAGCGGATGAATAGACGGTCTGCGCTGTAAAAAGGCTGAATAAAGGGCATACAGTATAACGGCCGCCAGCATGAGCAAATCACCCCGGACAAAAGACACATCCGAAACCGTTGAAAATCGACCGCGCAATACCACCAGGCCGGCGCCGATGATGCATAAGGCCACCCCCAGACTTTGCAGCCGGCTGACCTTCTCTTTAAACGCCAGCAGGGAGATTAAAATGATAACGGCCGGCATGGTGGTTTGAATGAGTGCACCGTTAATGGCGGTGGTTGTGTGCACGGCCATGTAAATCAGGGTGTTAAACGTCGAGATGCCGACCAAAGATAAAAACAGCATCACCTTCCAATGGCGGACAAAAAGGGGCCAATCCCGTTTGGCATAAGCATGCGCAAGAGGCCACAGCAACAGGGATGCAACCGTCCAGCGCCAGAAGGCGAGCGTAACGGGCGGAATGAGATCAACGACGCCACGGGCCAAAACGATGTTACCGGCCCAGCACAACGGTGCAACTGTAAGCAAAAAATAGGGGCGCCAGCTAAATTTTTCAACCCGGTGACTGTTGGTATGAGAGGATTTCAAGTATAATGCAAATTCTGCGAAAGGGTTTAAGGCTGAATAAAACTGCCGGTCGCACCGCTGCGGCCAGCGAGTATCGCAGGTATCTGATAAATTCAGCGTCAAGTCAAGTTGTTCTTGATGAATGGCAATGACGAACACAAGATTAAATAAGCGGATTTAAAGCGTCGCACAAGAAAGGGCGGCCCCGCAATCGGCAGGCCGCCCATCTTAAACAGACAATGGAGATTAATAATATGGCATTACCGTTTTAACCTCCAGCCGCGGATCCAATATCCACAGCCATGGATAAGGTAAGGCCCTGATAGAATTCGTCAAGTTGTTATGCCCTGCGCCGCTCGAGATCACAGCATCCATCATGCGCCTGAATCATTGACAGTCCCAGATTTCGTGGTAATCTAAAGGCCCATGTCTGACACAGAAAATGAGAATGAAGAAAGGCCGCTGGTTGTGAGCACTTACTGGTGGATGCGCCAGATTTTGTTAATTGTTATTGCCGGTTTTTATCTGGTTTTTGGCATCCAGTTGCTGATCTCCGCGTACCAGCTCAATAATCCATCCTATTTCATCTTTACCTTTTTCGCTTCCAATTTTATGATTCTGTTCAGCGGAACCCTGGTGGTGGGTTTTATCATCCGTATGGTCATTGTCTATCGGCGATTGAAAAATCCGAATATCTGAATCCTATTTATCGCCTGCCAGCGAATCGAATTCTGAAACGCCTTCGACGAAATCAAGCGGCAGCGTAAATAATATTCCTCGGCCGGGGCTACTCAGATCGCCACATAAGGATCTGACAATTTTGATGGCCTGATCCAGCCGATCCTTTTCTTTTATCACGGTCAGAACGGTCTTGTTTGAGGATTCCAGATCTGTGGTGACCTTATTGATTTGCTGCATCACGGGTAGAGTCGCCCGGGTTTTCATTAGCACTCGTCCCATACCGGTGCTGTCAATAACCGTTGAGCCGGTGATGCCAATTTTGGCAAATTGTTCCATAATGGTTGGCAATTGTTCGGAGCGCTCCACAACATTTATCAGTAAATACATTTGATGGTACCTCCTCTGGTGCTTTCGTCAACCGTGCTTGCGGGCCGGTAGTTTTTTGTTTTTGTGCAGCCAAAATGAGATGGCAGCACAGATAAAAAGAGTAACCGCAACGGTGGTTGACATTTTAGTTCGATCTAGAAATACTGCCGGATTTTCTGAAAGCGGATCCAAATACAGCTGGTGACTAAATCGGGCAAAATTAAATGCGCATAAACTGACCAGCATAAACGCCATCCCGGTGCAAACATATATTCCGTATTTTTTATAACAACGATGAAAAAATAGTCCCGTCAGCGGCAGAGCAGTGATCAGTAAGAGAAAAATCATGATGCAAATGCCGGCACTCATAAATTTTACCAGATGCAAGGGGATCACCCCTTTATCAGCCACGCGGTAGCTGTTGCGGACTCTGTTAGCTTCCTGCGACCAGCGCAATCTGACCACTTGCGTATGCGCGTCCAGGTTTTGCACTTTAAAATCTGAAGAGATATTCTCACAGCCACCTTTGGGAACGCTAAGCATGGCCCGATATTCCAAATCCGGCACAATGGGATAGTCACAGTCTGTATTTGTTTCCCGACACATGTAAACATTTTTATCTGTGGCCTGAGGAAAAATTTTTTGAAAATCATCCCAGCGCAAACATTGAAACTGAAGCTGATTCAGATGCGGATTGAAGGTTTCGAGCACCACATAAAAAAGGGAAGATGGCGCTTCATTAGGTGCGTACTGTTTGCTGGTAAAATAAGGCACGCTCGTAATGGCCGTCCCCATAAATAAGATGGGGAGGCCGGCAATAGCGATGAGGCCCAGCAATAGTTTAAATCCAAGGTTCATTTTACAGATCATCTCCTCGATGCAGACAGCCCATTAACATATCTATTTGATCACAAAGGCAGAGGCATATCGCCCAACTTATTCTGATCGGCAAAACGGCCATATAAAGTCCATATTTGTTGGCGCAGAAAACGGCTCAAATTGAATGCTATCCATGATCGTTCGTCAATTATAACGAATGCTTATATTTATGTATCGGTTCGTTTC
>JAHEIW010000168.1 GCA_024639185.1 Deltaproteobacteria bacterium
ATTGGCCCAATTGGGGTTGCTGGCTGGCTAAAGATCGAAAGAGGTCCGGTCTTGGCACCGGAATTGACACCCGGGTTGGTAGCTGTAGAATATCGACAAGAATTAACAATTTAGGCCCAGGCTCATTTACTATAACTTTGCAAATGAGACCCCACGGTTTCTAACATAACCGCTCATTGTTAAGGGATTCTACCTCGAGTAAAGTGACATCACGCACGAGCTCCTGGTTTTTGGGGTTCACATCCGTGAGGGGCTGAACTGCGTTCCGCTTGGGGTTCGAGTCCCTCCGCGCCCATTTTTCTTCTGCCCTGGTCTGGTGATCAAGGTTTTTGAACTTATTGCCTGCCTGATTCGTAAGGTGAAGAGGATCGGTGACCGGTTCGAGCCAGATCGTGCCCATTACTCGAAAAGGAACTGCTGGACATCCCTGTTGAGCAGTTTTTGGTTCTCTTTAGGCTGTGTACATTGGGGAAAATCAGATCAATTAGGGATCAAAATTGGTTCTTTTGATTGAAAGTCAGCGAATTTCGGTTCGAGACCCGTTTCGATTTATCAATCCATATTTCCTTCAAAAGAAACAGAATGCGAGTTCGATTCCCCTTAAGAGCATAAGTTAGACAAAACCATTCCACAGATTAACCAACCACCTAAGAACAGACACGAAAAAGAAAGTCCCTCCTGTGAGAAAGTAGAGAGAAATTAGTGAAGAAGGGGGTTGGATTTTTGTTTCATGTAGCATAAGGAGTTCGAATTCACTTAGATCCAAAGGAGCTGAACAAAAGCTCGCTGTGGTAAAATCTTTCCTGGAGATTATTCGTTCAAGATGACTTCGCTGTAGTCACTGCGCGTTTATACTGAGTTGAATGCGTTTCTATTGCGCTTTCTACAGTAAATTACCGAACCATCTTATCAAGATAAGGAGATAAACTATGAGTACAGACGACAAGATTCAACGGTCCATTCTACCCATCCCGGAGGTGAAGCATGTAGGTCTGACGACCTATGATGCCAAGGACCCGGAAACCAAGTTCCCGCCGATCCGGGATATCCGACCCCCGAAAGGCGCACCCAATGTGCTGGTCATTCTGCTTGACGACGTCGGTTTTGGGGCGAGCAGTGCCTTCGGCGGTCCGGTTAACACCCCGGCGGCTGAGCGGTTGGCAAAGGACGGCTTGAAGCTCAATCGCTTCCACACCACGGCGCTGTGCTCACCCACGCGCCAGGCGCTGCTAACCGGACGCAATCATCATTCGGTGAACATGGGCGGCATCTGCGAGATGGCAACCTCAGCGCCTGGCTACACCTCGGTGCTGCCAAAGGACAAGGCGCCGCTCGCCATGACGCTCAAACTCAACGGCTACGCAACAGCACAATTCGGCAAATGCCACGAGGTGCCAGTCTGGCAGAGCAGCCCGATGGGGCCGTTCGATTCCTGGCCCAGCGGCGGCGGCGGGTTCGAGTACTTCTACGGCTTCATCGGCGGAGAGGCGGACCAGTACTATCCGGGTATCTACGAAGGCACGACAGCGCTGGAACCGGACAAAACCCCCGAGCAGGGCTACCATTTCACCGAGGATATGACCAACAAAGCGATGGGGTGGGTGCGTCAACAAAAGGCACTGATGCCCGATAAGCCCTTCTTCATGTATTACGCGCCTGGCGCCACCCATGCTCCGCACCACGTCCCCAAGGAATGGATCGACAAGTACAAGGGCAAATTCGACGGCGGCTGGGACAAGCTGCGTGAAGAAACTTTTGCCCGTCAGAAGAAGTTGGGCGTGATCCCCGCAGACGCCCTGCTCACCAAGCGGCCCGACGAAATTCCCGCCTACGATGACATGCCGGAGGAGCTCAAGCCCATTCTTGCCCGCGAAATGGAGACCTATGCCGGGTTCCTCGAGCACACCGACCACCAAATCGGCCGGTTGATCGATACCCTGGATGACTTGGAAGTTCTGGACGATACGTTGATCTACTATATTATTGGCGACAATGGTGCCTCTGCCGAAGGAACGCCGAACGGCTGCTTCAACGAGATTGCTGTGCTCAACGGTATGGGCACAATCGAGACCCCTGAATTCCTGATGAGCAAAATCGATGATTTTGGTGGGCCGGAAGCCTCCAACCACTACGCGGTGGGCTGGGCGCACGCCATGGATACGCCCTACCAATGGACCAAGCAGGTAGCTTCACATTGGGGCGGCACCCGCAACGGCACGATCGTGCACTGGCCGAGGGGCATCCAGGCCAAGGGCGAGATTCGATCCCAGTTTGCTCACGTGATCGATATTGCGCCGACGATCCTTGAGGCTGCGGGAATTCCTGCGCCGACGATCGTGAATAGTGTTCAGCAGGCACCGCTCGAAGGCGTCAGCATGTTGTATGCGTTCAACGATGCCAAAGCGGCCGAACGGCGCGAGACCCAGTATTTCGAAATGTTCTGCAACCGCGGCATCTATCACAAGGGCTGGACGGCGGTGACCCGGCACAATGTGCCCTGGGTTGGCGCTTATGATCGCGCCTTTGAAGATGATGTTTGGGAGTTGTACGACACGAACACTGACTGGACGCAGTCGAAGAATCTGGCAAAGGAAAATCCGGAAAAGCTCGCCGAATTGCAGCGGTTATTCCTGATCGAGGCGACCAAGTACAATGTTCTCCCACTCGATGATCGATCATTTGAGCGCTTCAATGCTGACATTGCGGGCCGGCCGCAGTTGATCAAGGGAAAGACGCAGATGCTGTTTGGTGGCATGTCCCGGTTGCCTGAACATGCGGTCCTCCAGATGCACAATAAATCGTATTCGCTGACCGCTGAGATCGAGGTGCCGAAATCTGGTGCTAACGGCGTCATCGTTTCCCTGGGCGCCGGAATCGGCGGCTGGAGCCTCTACGCCAAGAATGGCAAACTTAAGCACTGCTACAACTTCTTCGGCATTGAACATTACTTTGCGGAGGGCCAGCAGACGATCCCCGCCGGTAAGCATCAGGTACGCATGGAGTTCACCTACGACGGTGGTGGCCTGGCCAAAGGCGGCAGCGTCTCATTGTATATAGACGGCAAGAAAGACGGCGAGGGCCGCGTGGACATGACGGTGCCGATGCTTTTCGGTACCGATACCTGCGATGTTGGCAGGGACGCCGGCTCTCCGGTCTCTCCGGACTACGGTTCGAAAGACAGCGAGTTCAGTGGTACCGTGAATTGGGTGCAGATGGATATCGATGAGAATGCCGAGGATCTCGACCACCTGATCACGCCAGAGGAACGCTACAAGGTTGCGATGGCACGGCAGTAAACTGGGGCCCAATAAGATTAGCCCATAAGTAGCAGGTTAGAAAGCTGCGGTGGCGTTGGATGTATACTGGCGCCACCGTAGCATTGTCAGAACCAACATCGGATGGCTGAATTCATCGTGGCAACTATCTTTGGCCTGGTGTCTCGGACCATCGATTCAGACTTGATAGGCTCATTTACAATAACGTTGCAAATGAGACCGCACGGTTCCTTTCAAAATCGCCCTTTGTTAAAGGATTCTAACACGAGTAGAATGACATCACGGACGTAATCCCAGTTCTGCGGGTTCACATCCATACAAGGTCGTTGGTACGAGTCCAATCGCGCCCATTTTTCCCCTTTCCGGATCACATCAGCCTCTTTGTTAAATGTTCCTGCCAGAGTTGGTTAGGAATGATCCTGTTTGTCGGCAAGGTTCATGTCTCAACGGATGTAAACCGTGCTCCAACCAGAATCACGTCGGCACTAGTTTCCCTCTTCCAGTCGTTTTACAGAACTTGCTTTTGAGCCCCCGAAACCCATTGATTTCCCTTATAATATGCATATGCATGAGAAACTGCTGCGTGGGAAGCTACTGTCCGTCCAGTTCGGCCGGGACATGCGATGCCGGTATATACATACTCTTTCAGTCTCGAGAACTTACAGAAGGTCTAAGATAGGTGGCAGATCATGTCGGCTAATTCAAAAAAGGCGCACTCAATAGAAAGAACATCAACAGGTCATTCAAAATCGGGTGCCGCCTGGCTAGATTTGCACTTTAAGGCGACGCAGGATGAATATATTGAATTGCTTCGGTCTGTCGGAATCCAGCCCTCATGGCATGTTCTTGACGCCGGCTGTGGATCGGGGAGCTTTCTACCATTCATCGCTGATTTGGTTGGCCCCTCTGGGAAAATCCATGCCGTTGATGTTGCCAAAGAACATATCGTCAATGTAGAGAGACGAATCGAGGCGGGAGCGTTTCAGTGCCTTGTCACAGCGGACCTGAGCAATACAACATCTCTACCCTACGCAGACAATGCATTCGATTTGGTCTGGTGCGCAAATGTAAGTGAATATCTGACTGACACAGAATTGTCGGAATCCATCAGAGAATTCAGCCGTGTAGTTAAGCCAGGTGGACTGATAGCGATCAAGGAATTTGACGGCCGATCGATGACCTTCTATCCTGCAGATCCCTGGGTTTTGAGCCGATTCATCTTCTCCAGGTTTCCAACGACCAGCTCAATTCAGGGTCAATACCGGGCCATTTCAACTAAATTCCGAATGGAAGAACTGGGTCTCATCAATGTCCGGCAACAGACCACTTTGATTGAGCACTCACAGCCATTGCGGTCAGTGGAACGAGCATTTCTCACCGATGTTTTTACTGGTTGGGCATCGATAGCACGCGAATTGGACTTATCCGCCGAAGATAAGCAGTTCTGGCAACAACAAGAGGATCCGGACTCGCCGAACCATGTTATCAACCAACCCAACTTCTTCTGGCGGGAAGGTACCATCTTAGCTGTTGGGCAGGTGGAAAAGAGGTAAGGGTGGGCATTACGGGCGGTCGGCGGGGCATAGGGTCTGACCAAAGAAGGTTACCATCGAGTTATTGCTCGAGCCAAACTGTCCGTACTTCCGATCGTCAAGAATGGACGAACGAACACCTTGTCATCAATGGAAAAGAAAGGCCATAAGGAGACGATGATGGATGATATGACGCTAGATATGGACGTAGAGACCGTCCGCTCGCTCGGATATCGTATCGTAGACATTGTTGCCAGCGAACTGTCCGATCCATCAAAGCGGCCACCCAGGCCGCCCACACAAAGTGATGAGGTGTTGGCAATGTTTGATGGACCTTTACCGCACGAGGGAACAGACCCTGCTGAACTCATCTCCATTATTGAAAATCATTTGATCCCAGCAACGACCAACCTGATACACCCTCGCTGGATGGCCTACGTCTTGGCCGGATCGCTGCCGCTGGTTGGGATGATGGGGGCTGTGATCAGTAGTCTCAACCTGGCCTATATCGACCCGGTTAACACGCGCCTGGCGAAAACTATCACACGCTGGCTAGGTGAAATGCTCGGATTCGGGTGCGATGCAGCGGGCTACATCACCACCGGCGGCACCTGGGCCAATTTGGTGGGCCTGGCTGTCGCTCGAGTCCGGCGTGCCGGCTGGGATGTGCGTACAGAGGGCTTAGCAGACCATCCAACACTGGTGGCCTACGTTTCTGAAGAAGGTCACTCATGCCTTGACAAAGCTATGGAGCTGCTGGGCATGGGCAGAAACCAATTGCGGAAAATCCCTGTTGATTCCGACTATCGCATCCTTGTGGATGCTTTGGAAGAGGACATCATAGCTGACCTGGCAGCTGGGCTGCAACCGTTCTGCCTCATTGGCAACGCTGGCACGGTGAACACTGGTGCCGTCGATCCGCTATATGATCTGGCCGAGATCGCCGCCAGCCATCGGCTTTGGTTCCACGTGGACGGAGCGTATGGTGCTTTTGCCGCCATAGTGCCAGAATCCCGACCATTGTTTTCCGGAATCGAAAGGGCGGACTCGTTGGCAGTGGACCCACACAAGTGGCTTAATATACCGATTGAGGCCGGTTGTATTCTGGTTCGGGATTGGGCTGACCTAACTGATACCTTCAGTCTCATTCCCCCGTATTTGCGGGCTGCTGTATCCGACAGCGAGGTCAATCTCCGTGATTGCGGAATCGAGCTAACGCGCACCAATCGGGAGCTCAACATCTGGCTTGCCTTACGGCAGTACGGGAAAGATCGGTACACTCAGCTCATCACCAATCACTTAGCCCTCACGCGCCAAATGGCGGCATGGTTGGAGGCTGCGGAGGACTTTGAGGTCATCAGTGAGCCCTCCTTAAGCATTTGCTGCTTCCGCTTCGTCCCGCCTGATTTGAAGCTACAAATTGAGGAAACAGAAAGCTACTTGAATGACTTGAATCAGGCTATTGAGACAGCTTTAGTCGAAGACGGGCGTGCTCTGGTCTCCGGGACCCAGTTGAACGGCAAGCAGGTGCTACGTGCTTGTATTGTCAACCACCGCGTGACCGAGGCTGGCGTAGCGCAAACGCTCCAGATCTTGCGGGAGCTTGGCCATCAGCTTGATGGCCAGCTGCGAACACAGAACCGTTAAGGGTTACATCGCCCACAGATTGGCACGAGAGAATTTCGAGCTCAGCAAATGCTTGTGGTTTAGACTGGCACTGATGTCACGGTATTGACGACGGTTTTGAAGGCTGTAGAATTTCGAGAAGAGTATCGACCAAGCTAATAGAGGCTGATTTACAATGACGTTGCAGATCAAACCCCATGGTTCCTCCTAAAAATGCGCTTTGTTAAAGGATTCTACCTCGATTAGAATGGCACTACGGACGTGATCCTTGTTCTCAAGTGGTTCACATTCATGAGGGACTGAACTACGTTCCGCTTGTGTTTCGAGTTCAATTGCGCCCATTATCAGCACAAGATGGTGGCCAACGGCTATCGTCTGTGTCCACTAAATTAGGGGATCCCCAATGATTGCCTTGGAATCGTCGGCATAATAACCTACATGAATACAAAAACGCCCACCTAAAACCAAGTGAGCGATTAAATGCAAACAGGCATAATGCTGTCA
>JAHEIW010000169.1:0-4982 GCA_024639185.1 Deltaproteobacteria bacterium
TTTTTACCAGCTATAACAACAGCATTATCGGTACCTCCTATTCCAAAGACATATCGATCCCCGGAGAGCGCATCGGTTTTATCGCGATTAATCCGGCCGCCACTTTTAAAAATGAGCTGATAAGTGGAATGACGGTCGCCAACCGAATTCTGGGTTTTGTTAATGCGCCGGCGCTTATGCAGCGCGTGGTCGCGTGCATGCAGGGGATGAGTGTGGAAATATCCGAATATGCCCGCAAAAGGGAAATTTTGTGTGACGGCCTGGCAAGCTTTGGCTACGAGTTTATTAAGCCGCCGGGCACATTTTACCTTTTTCCGCGCTCACCGATTGCGGATGACGTTGAATTCGCCGATGCACTCAAAGCGGAACGCGTACTGGTCGTGCCGGGAAGCGGCTTCGACGGTCCCGGATATTTTCGTATTGCGTTTTGTGTGGATGATGAGGTCATAAAAAATTCAATGCCAGGCTTCAAAAAGGCCATTAAAAAGTATCGATAGTATCTATTCGGAGGCGTTATTGAGTGCCCACACTAACAAATAATTGGCATAGCGCATAGCGCATGGCGCATCGGGTAAATAGGTGAGATTGAATGTGGTCAATTATGTCAACAGCATGCCCTTAGCCCTTTGCCAGATGAACGCATTAAATTTGATCGGGGATTTATTTAAATAAAATAAACCAGCAAAAGTATAGCAAAGAGCCAAGACATGCCCAAAACACTCAGAAATTATGAAATTTATATGGTTTATGTGGATCCGGACAAATGTGATTCGTGTGAAGAATGTCTAAAGATGTGCCCGACGGATGTATTTGAAATGCCGCACAAGGCAATTCCCGTCAGACCGCAAAACTGCCTGGGATGTTTGACCTGCACGGCGGTGTGTAAATCTAAAGCAATCATCATAACGGAAATTTGAATTCAAATCACATCACGATCAGTTCCAACACTCCAGTACTCCAACACTCCATCACTCCAGTGCACACGGAAGTGACACTGTTTGAGGTAAGAGTATGAGCGACTCAATTTTAGTGATTGGTGGCGGCATTGCCGGTATTAATTGTGCCATGAACGCTGCTAAATATGGGACCCGCGTCTATCTCATTGATGATACCCCCAGTATCGGCGGTATGATGGCCCGCCTGGACAAGACATTTCCCACCAATGACTGCTCCATCTGTATTGAAGCACCTCAGATGTACGAAGTCGACAATCATGAAAATATCGAGATTATAACCAATACCGAAGTGCGCAAGGTCAAAAAGATCAACGGCACCTTCAAGGTCAAATTGATGCAAAAGGCCAAGTATGTGGATGAAGAAAAGTGCACCGGCTGCGGAGCGTGTGTAGAGGTTTGTCCGGTGAGTGTGCCGGATCCGCTGGACGGTAAGGTGGGTGGCATGCGCAAACTGGTTTCCATGGCGTTTCCCCAGGCTGTTCCCAATGTGGTAACAGTGGACCCCAGCTGCCGCTTTGGCGATATGCGCAAGGGCGGGGCTTGTATTGGTGATTGCGCTGTCGATTGCAGTCAGTGCCGCGAGTGCCCGATTGCCCTGTGCGTAAAGGCCTGTGAGAAAGAAGGCAAGAAGGCCATCACGCTCTGGCAGTCGAATAAAAAACTGGATCTGGAAGTCAAAAGTATCGTCGTGGCGACCGGAATCAAAAATGCGCCCCCGGTCGGTGATTTGCTCGGTTACGACAAATTCGAAAATGTGATCACCAATACTGAATTTGAAAGACTGATGAATGCCGGCGGACCCACATCCGGTGAAATTGTCCGGCCTTCGGATAAAAAGCATGCCAAAAAAATTGCCTGGATCCAATGCGCCGGGCGCGGGCTGGCCGATGGTAAAGGCACGCCGTATTGTTCTAAAATATGCTGCATGGTGTCCGCCAAACAGACCATCATTACCAAAGAGCATGATGCATCCGTAGACGCCACCATTTTCTATAATGATCTTAAAGCTTACGGCAAAGGGTTCTGGGAGTTTTACCGCAAAGCCAAAGAAAACGATGTGCGCTATGTCAGGGGCCGGCCCTATGAGGTTTTTGAAGATTCCCGGACCCATAACCTAACCCTGCGCTACGAAGATCTGGACAGCGGGGATTTGCAAACGCATGAAGTTGAATTGCTGGTGCTGGCCACCGGGATCATGGCCAACGATCGCAATAAAAGGCTGGCCAAAGCCTTAAAACTCAAACTGGACGATCTGGGCTATTTTAAGGAAAAAGATCCGCTGCTATCGCCCCTGGAAACGGATGTGGACGGGATCTATTTGTGCGGCGGTGCCACCGGACCGATCGATATTGCCGAGTCGGTGGCGCAGGCGACGGCAGCCAGTATGAAAGCCGTCTGTGTGCGGCCCTAAGCGGCTATTTTTCCCAATATCTGTGTCAGGCAAAGATTTTAATCCGCGGAATACTACATGTATGCCTGTGGTTAAAATCTTCGCCTTCCTTGATCTTGAAAAAAATATCTCGTTTATGGCCGCACACAGAGTATCTTATTACATAATTTTAGAAAGCACATTGATCAATTCCAATCAGGCCTTATTGAGGAAATATTGATGAGTGACGAAGACATAAGGATTGGCGTGTTCGTTTGTGACTGCGGTACCAATATTGCCGGTGTGGTGGATGTGCCGGCGGTGGTGGCGTTTGCCCGGGGGCTGGAACATGTGGTTTTGGCAGATGAAGGCCGCTGGTCCTGCTCGGTGGATTATCTATCCAAAATGCAGGACCTCATCCGGGAAAATGAAATCAACCGCGTGGTTGTTGCCAGCTGTACGCCCCGAACGCACGAGCCGCTTTTCAAGAGAACGACCAAAGAAGCCGGGGTCAATCCCTACCTGCTGGAATTTGTCAGCATCCGCGAGCAGGTCTCCTGGGTGCACATGAAAGAGCCCGAGATCGCCACCGAAAAAGCCAAAGACCTGGTCAAAATGGGCGTTGCCAAAGCAGCGCTGCTGGAAGAAGGCCAGGAAATCCGTTTGCCGGTGAAAACCGATTGTCTGATTATCGGCGGCGGAATGGCCGGCATGAACGCGGCCCTCAGCGTTGCCGATCAGGGATTCAATGCCTATATCGTCGAAAAAGAACCCGAGCTGGGCGGTGTATTAAACCAGATTTGTTTTATATCCCATGACAACCACAAATCACCGGCCGCCAGGGTGATAAAGGCCAGAGCGGATCAGGTCAGGTCGCATCCCCGCATTAAGATCTTTACCGATACACAGGTGGATAAAGTCGACGGCTACATCGGTAGTTATACGGTTACGCTCAAAACCAACGGTGATGAATCTGAGCAAAATCTGGATATTTCGACGATTATTGTTGCCACCGGTATGCAGGAAATCGAACCCGCAGATCAATTTGAATACGGCAATGACCCCCGTATTATCACCCAGTTGCAATTGGATAATAAGTTAAAATTCAAACAACTGGGAGATGTCAAAAATGTCGTCATGGTCAGTTGTGTGAATTCCAAAAATGAAACCCGGGGGTGTTGCAATATCGGCTGCCATACATCTGTCAAAAACGCTGTCGCCATTAAACAACTCTGCCCGGATGCCGACGTGCATATACTTTATCGCGACATGAGCCTGATCAAAGAAGAGGGGACAGCCCAGCAACTGGCCAAGCGCTTGGGCGTTAAATTTTTGCGATTTCCCGATGACCGCTATCCGGAGGTTCGCAAGCAAAACGGTGACCTGAAAGTAAAAATATACGATCTGCTGGTGGGCAAAGAATTCGAGCTTCTTTCAGACCTGGTTGTCCTTTCGACCGCTTTCAAAGGTAATAATTCCGTTGAACAGGTTAAAGGGTTACTCAAAGTATCCACGAATCCCGATGGATTTTTCCAGGAATCGCATGTCAAGCTGGGTCCTCTGGAATTTGCCACCGATGGTATTTCCCTGGCCGGATGTGCCAAGGCACCGATGACCTTCAGGGAAAGCAGCGAAGAGGGTATCGGCGCCGCCATGAAGGCTTCCATTCCCATGCAAAAGGGCTATATCGAAACCGAAGGGATCGTTGCCGATATTGATTTGACCGATTGCAGCCAGTGCGGTCTGTGCTCCAAGCGATGCCCGTACAGCGCCATAAAAGTGGATGCCGAGGAAAATCCGGACGTCATCAAAGCCCTGTGCAAAGGATGCGGTCTGTGTGCTGCTGATTGCCCGAACGAGTGCATCGGCATTGTGCACTACTCCGATGATCAGGTATTCGCACAGGTCGAGGCGGCACTTGAGAAAGCACCTGCGGAAAAAATTATCGCCTATGTTTGTCACTGGTGCGCTCTGGGCGGCGTTGACATGGCCGGTGTCAGCCGACTGCAGTACCCTTCAAATGCGCGTCTGATACGCGTGATGTGTTCGGCCAGAGTCTCGATGAAGATGATGCAACGACCGTTTGAGCTGGGTGCTGCCGGGGTGCTGGTCGCCGGCTGTGAATTTCCGACCTGCCACTATATTGAAGGCAATTATGCGGCTGAAAAACGGCTAAAACGAGCCCAGAAAAAACTGGCCAAGGCCGGCTTTGATCCGGAAAAACTGTGGAATGTCTGGTGCTCGGCAGCCGATGGACCCAAATTCGCGAATACCATGCGCACGATGATCCAAGATCTGGGACTCTAAGTGCAAAAGGCATCAAATGTGGGAGCGGCTTCCAGCCGCGATTATTGATTGTTATCAATGCTTTCTTCGCGGCTGGAAGTCGCTCCCACAGAGTTAAATTGTGTTTTTTTATAAATGAGGCAATTCATTTATGACAGATACGAATAAACAGTTTGCCGAACGCTTTAACGATATTGAAATGTTTCGCTACTGTGAGCAGTGCGGTCGCTGCAGCTCGGCCTGCCCGATCACCGGGGTCAATGGCTTTAACATCAGGCGCCTGGTGCGGCATGTCGAGCTGGACCTGATCAATGAGATTGCCGAATCGACTATGCCGTGGTTTTGTGCGGTCTGCGGCCGATGTGAAGATG
>JAHEIW010000169.1:5082-6932 GCA_024639185.1 Deltaproteobacteria bacterium
ACCGGGGTCAATGGCTTTAACATCAGGCGCCTGGTGCGGCATGTCGAGCTGGACCTGATCAATGAGATTGCCGAATCGACTATGCCGTGGTTTTGTGCGGTCTGCGGCCGATGTGAAGATGCCTGTCCGAACGGCATCAAAATTCTGGAGATCACCCGCACCCTGCGCGCCATCGGCCCGGAAAAACAGATTCCGGCAAGGCCTCAATGCACTGACGCCTGTCCGGCTGGCATCGACGTGCCCGGTTATTTGCGGTTTGTCGCCGAAGACAAGCCAGCTGAAGCTTGCAAACTGATCATCGAAAAAGCTCCGTTTCCCGGAATTTTAGGCCGGGTGTGCACCCATCCCTGTGAAACCGCCTGTAAAAGAGGGGAGGTCGGCGATGCCATATCGATTTGCGCTGCCAAGCGCTATGCAGCCGATAAAGCCGGCGACCTGACAGAATGGATGTCAGCGGCTGGTCCGAATTCCGCAAAGAAGGTCGCCGTTATCGGAGCCGGGCCCGCCGGTTTGACAGCCGCTTTTTACCTGAGAAAAAAGGGACATCCGGTAACAGTATTCGAGGCCCGTCAGAAGCCCGGCGGCATGCTGCGCTTTGGAATTCCATCCTACCGGTTGCCTGATGAGGTGCTGGATAAAGAAATTGATAACGTGTTGAGCACCGGAATCGAGCTGCGGACCGGGCAGAAACTGGGCGTGGATTACGAAATCGATCAACTCAAACAAGAGGGCTTTAGCGCCGTTTTTGTCGCTGTTGGTGCTCAACTGAGCCGTAAAATAGAACTGGAGGGCGCTGAGCTGGATGATGTTTACTGGGGTGTTGAATTTTTATCCGCCGTTGCTGAAGGTAAAGAAATATCTGTCAAAGACAGGGTCGTTGTTATCGGCGGCGGCAACGTGGCCGTCGATGTAGCCTTGACGGCGTTGCGCCTCGGGGCCAGGGACGTCAAGCTGGCCTGCCTGGAAAGCCTGGAAGAAGTGCCGGCCAACCCGTGGGAAATCGATCAGGCCCGGCAAGAAGGCATCGAAATGCTATACTCCTGGGGGCCTGAGAAAATATCGGAAAATGACGGCAAAGTTGCCGGCATCGAACTGGTGCGTTGTACATCCGTATTTGATGATGAAGGCAACTTCTGTCCTTTTTTTGATGATACCCGTAAAAGCATTGAAACCGATCAGGTCATTCTGGCCATCGGCCAGGCCAGCGAAACCGCGTTTTGCCAGGATTTTTGCTTTCTGGATGATCAAGGGGCGTTACCGGTCAACAATGGGCTGATTGCGATTGACAATGCTACCCAGGAAACTGAAATGCCGGGCGTATTTGCCGGGGGTGATGCCGCCAACGGTCCGGCGACGGTTGTTGAAGCCATAGCCGCCGGACGACGGGCGGCAATTTCGATCGATATTTATCTAGGCGGGGATGGCATAATTGAATTGGGATTTGGGAATGCAAAATGTGGAAACGGTCAACCCGATTATGACGGAAAGCGTGAAGCCGGATTTGTAGAGCTGAAACGGGTTGAAGTGCCATCCCTGCCCCTTAACCAGAGACAGGACGGATTTTCAGAGGTTGAGCTTGGCTACAGCGATGAGCAGGCCAAAACCGAGATGCACCGATGTCTGCAGTGTGATCTGGAGATATGCCTGGCCAAGCAGAAGCGGATCGAAGAGCTCGGTAGCTGAAGGTTCATACTCTTTTACCGAAAATCAGATCCGATCCGAATTGCTCGACACAGCCACCGCTTTTTTTATTGCCAGGATAAAGGGTAAATGGGTCGGGTATGCCAAACTTTATCAGGGTCCGGCTCCGGACTGCGTCAAACCGTTGCCGGCCATTGAGCTTGCCAGAC
>JAHEIW010000170.1 GCA_024639185.1 Deltaproteobacteria bacterium
GAAGAAAATTTTATAATTCGGATTACATAACAAAGTCTATAATCTTAACAAGAGGTTTGGAATTTCGAAAATCCCAATATATAGTGGAAGCAAATCTATTTTATCTTTGTTCGATTGCGGCTATGTACCCGTAATTTTATAATTTTATGGATGGCCTTACCAAACCTAAAGCGTCATATCCTTGCTCCCCCATGCACGCTGAAAAACAAATTAAACAACTCATCGGCTAATCAGCCTGTTTAACTTACCAGGCCTAATTAATACCGCCGTTGCCCGAGTTTTCGCTCATACATTGCCAGTAATACGGCCAATTTCGATCATCGGTACAATCACCGACAAAACCGCCGAAACGACCCAGTTCTTGATCATTGTCGATGATGTATCCGTGGGGTGATTTACGCGGTTGGGCCGGGTTTGAAGCCTCCGGCCCAGTTTTGGGAGCTGTCTGATGGGCCGTACCCGAAGTGGTTGTCCCATCATTTAATGGTGGGCTCGCGGCGCACGCAAACAAATTGAGCGTCACCATCAAAGCAAGCAGCGTTTTCATTTGCGCCTCCTATGCGGCGGGTTAAGGCATAAGTCTAAGACGGGTTCGATCGTTGTAAAGCAAAATTTAACAGGCGCTACTTGCCGCTTCTTATGGCGGTATTATCCTTATGTTGGAGTCTAAATGCCATTCAACTGCTCAGGTTATAGGAAAATGTCCTTAAACAAAATAGCAAATATGCAACTCCCTGATCGAGATCTGGATTTTTTAATCGAGGCCGCAGGTTCAGAGGTCGCAGATAAGGATCATTTGAAACAAATACTGAGGGAAGACGCGGATTTTAGGAATTCATTTGTCGGCGACGAAAAGGTTTTTAAGAGATTGATGGCGGATGATGAAATTTTTTTGAAGATCTCACCATCGCTTTTCTTCGAAATCCTTTTGCGCAAAGCCGTCAGCGACCTCTCAAGGTCCGGCTATACAATCGAAAAGAGCCGCAACATGAGCATCCCGGTTTTTGATACCCGGGATTTAGTTGAACTGTTAAAGGATCAATCTATTATTGCTTACCTGGCCAATATGCTGTCGACGTTTACCCGGATTGAAAGCTATACGATCTCATTTCGCATTCGTAAAGGCTTCTGGAAGAAGATACGCTTCAACGACATGGATATCACCGGTTTGATGCGTTTTAGTGAAGCGATCGAAGATGAATATCGCCTGGGCTTATACAAACGCATTGCCGATGTTTGCCTGTTTGTACTGGGGATTTTTCCGGATTATGCCGAACGCAGCTATCGCTACCCGCAATCCGGTGAAATCAGACCACAGATCGGTGCCAATGCTAAAATTAGTCCAGAAGAATACGAACAGAAAGGACAGCAGTTTTACAAATTAGCCGCCGAGCATCAGGCAGTTGCAAAGACGGACCTGGCAGACGTCTTCTGGGCTTTGCATAAAAATTTTCAGAAAGCCAAAAAGCCCCTGAACTTCATCACTGATTATTACCTGACCACCAAGCGGCTTCATTTATTTGGTTGATAGTTGTGTTTAGTTGTTTGGTGTTTGGCATTTGGTGTTTAATGCTTAGAATTTTGCAATTCTTCGGAATATAGGCTAAACACAAAACACGAATCAACCAAACACAATAAAGGTTTCATTATCGAAACCTTTTTTAGAGGAGGTGACATTATGATTAGAGTCAAAACATTTGCAAGTCCCCTGAAGATTTTTCAGGCCCGTAAGGAACTCGAAGATCTTGATGCCATGGTCAACAAATTTATCGAAGAAAAGGGCGTGCAGAGAATTGTGTCCGTCAGTGATGCGCCCACCACCGATGACACCGGCGCCACCATCGGCCTCATCCGCGTCCTGGCCTACGAATAAATCGCGTTCTTGATAAATGCACCATACTTTGCCCATCTGAAAATTTAAACTGGAACGAATTTGTTTCCAATTTGGAAATGAGCAGTTTTTTCGATGAGCAAGGCCGCACGAGGGTTTACGAGGAGGCGTACTTATCGTACGTCGAGGAAGTAAACCCGCGGAGAACGCAGCTCATCGGAAAAAGGGCCATTTCCGGATGGAAACTAATTGGGTTCAGGAGTTCTATGCTAAGTTGATTTGCGGCCGAACGTTTTTTTAAATTCCTCGCGCAAATTATCGCGCCAATGTTTAAACAACGGTTTAATGGCCTTGTAAAAGGGGCTTTGCTTGGACGCGGTGACTTCTTCGGCAACCAGCACCGTAAAGCTGGCGTGCTGGTCTTCTGAATGGGCGCCCTTGAGCCGTTCTAGCTGAACAACCATGTCGTTTTCGACCTGTGTGGCGTTTTTTGGAACGGCAACTGATTTGGCACCGTTTGAAAAAAGGCTGCGGCTGCTCCAGCAAATATAACCTTCTTTATATATGCCCATCACATAATTTTTGTCCTGGTGATGAGGAAATTTAAATTTGCCTTCAGCATTGGACATGCCCTGATTGACATCAAACGTCCGGCTTGCGGCGGCGCCATTGCTATCGTGACCTTCATACCAGCGAATGGCCACGGCCGCGCCCTCTATCGGATACTGTGTCTCAGCATCCACCACCCGACCGTTGATAATGCATTTTGGTGTGCAGGCTGCCAGAAACAGGCTTAAAATGATAAATATCGACAAAAATGTAATTCTGAACGATTCGGCTTTCATAAAGTCCCCCCCACAGCCTCAGGAAATGAAATGCCGGTTCGGTACAGCCCCGCCCGTAATCGGACAGGGCTGGCTGAACCTTTTACCTGTATTTTGCACGAGTTGGAGGCTTTTATATGCAATGCACTTAAGGGCGAAGCTATAGTGATCTATGCTTCGGCCTTAACCCGCCCGCCTCGCCTGAGCGGCTCGCGATGGCGGGCGTGGTAACGCAGCAGATGGAAGCGTCCGGCTCGCCCGCAGGGTGAAAATTATCGCGATAAAATGATTTTAATCCATAATACATAGCAGGTATTTTGTTGTACTTTTCTTATTTGCTTGACGTGCTGCCTCTAAAGGCAATCTCAAGTTCGCGTTAATTTTCATGCAAGATTCAGGTTATATGTTGTAACCTCCCTTAATGCCGTTGTATTTCCCGGTACTTACCCCAATGTGAATTGAGAGTCTGACAAAAAAGATGCACGTACACCCGAGAAGTCTCCTGCCTTACTATCGGCACAATTCCACAGAAGTTTAGGTATTTTTCATTTTTTCAAACATGGAGCGAAATTGGCCACGTTACAATATGTTACAAACTGTTACATCACAGAAAAGCATTCTGTTTTTATCTGAATTATATTTTTACCATCGTTAATTTCTTTATCTTTCTAAATTGATGTGGGTTGTTTTACAACAAAGGAGGAATCATGGTAAAAAAAGGTTTAACAATCGGACTAATCTGTGTTTTTATCATAGCGGCTCTTGCTTTTAACGGGTGCCGCTCACATTCTGCCAATCATAAAGCGGAGTTCATGGTCGACTACATTGCCGAGATACTCGATCTGAACGATGCCCAGCGGGTACAACTTGATGAGATCAAAGAAGAGTTTCTGGCCAGAGCCAAAGAAATGCATGCCAAAAAAGCGGCCATGCACGCCGAGTTTAAGGCCGAGTTGCTCAAAGAGGAAATCGATCAGCAGCATGTGAAGGAGCTCATGGCGCAAAAGCGCGAACAGATGACTGAAATAATGGATCTTGCGGTGGTGCGTCTGGCAGAATTTCACAGAACCCTGTCAACCGAGCAAAAAGAAAAACTGGTGGCCAAGCTGGAGTGGTTTCATGAGAAGCACAGTCGTCACTGGGAGTAGGAAGTTGCGTGGTGCGCGTTTCAGGTTGCGAGTTATCCAGCTCGAGGCCGGCTCTGATTTACGCGCAACACGTAACCCGCAACTTTGTAATCCAAAATCTAAATTCTAAAATCCAAAATCAGATGACACCAACCATTTTGATTATTGATGACGATAACCGGCTGAATCAGCTGCTCAAAGATTTCTTGAAGGATTTTGGCTATACCGTCATCACAGCGACCCATCCAGCCCGGGGCTTGAAAAAGATGAAGCAGGCCTCGCCCGATCTGGTGATTTTAGACATTATGCTGCCGGAGATGGACGGCTTTGAGGTTTGCAGGGTCATCCGGGAGACCAGCAACATTCCAATCATCATGCTGACTGCCAGGGGAGAAGTTACCGATAAGGTGGTGGGACTGGAGCTGGGGGCCGATGATTACCTGGCAAAGCCATTTGAACCGCGGGAACTGGTGGCCCGGATTCAATCTGTTTTGCGCCGCACCCAGCAGCTGGCTGATAATCAGCCCATCACATTTGAACGGTTGACCATCGATCTGGATAAACGCATTGCCGTGCTGGATGGCAACCCTCTTGATCTGACAACCAATGAGTTTGCTGCTCTGGCCTTGCTGGCCCGAAATGCCGGTAAGGTGTTGAATCGGGACCAGATTCTGCAGGAGCTGCGCGGTATGGACTGTGATGCCTTCAATCGCTCGGTTGATATCGCCGTCAGTCGCCTGCGTCAAAAACTGAGCGACAACCCCAAAGCGCCGGAGTTTATCAAAACGGTTTGGGGAAGCGGGTATGTATTTATTGCCAATTGAATATTTAATAATGAATATTGAAGATTGGATATTGGCGGAATGCTGTCATTTTAAGTTTAGGTTTTCACATAAGATCATAATTTAATCTAAAACATCAACTAGGGCAGAATCCTTAAATATTCAATTGTTTGGAGATAGGATCATATATCGATAAACATATGATGCCACAAAAAATGCTTAGATAATTGTTATTATCGACCTAAACATGCCAACACAATGGTTTAAAAAAATTTTTCGCTCGGTATTCACCAAGCTTCTGGTGGTGATTATCCTGGCCGGTATTTGTATTAATCTGGTGGTGGGCGGATTTTTCATACACTTGCGCAATCAGTTCATCGGCCCATTTCATAAAAATGTGGAGCAATACCTAAATTATCTGATTGCCGATATGGGCACACCCCCGATGCTGGACCGCGCCCGTGAAATTGCCCGTGAGTCATTTTTGGACGTTCGCTACGAAAGCCCGGATCTTCACTGGACCACATCCGATGCGTTGCCAACAGATATCACGGAACGGTTTCGCAGCTGGCGCCAAAATTCCGATATCCGCTTTGGAAAATATCGAGGCCGGCATATCATCGAAGTCGCCACAGAGCAGGGCCGTTTTATCTTTGGCCCTTCTCGTAATTTACCCATTGATAGTGCCCGCCACCGACTGTTTGTGATCATGCTCGTGCTTTTAACCCTGATCTTAACGGCGGCCTTTTTTATCATTCGTCATATTTTACGACCGGTTAAATGGCTCAACACCGGTGTAAAGGAAGTCAGTCGCGGGAATTTGAAACATCGGGTGCCGCTGAAAAAATCGGATGAGCTGCGGGATCTGGCAGCTGCGTTTAATAACATGACCGATCGCATCCGTGATATGCTGCACTCTAAAGAGCAGCTGCTTTTGGATGTCAGCCATGAGCTGCGCACGCCGATCACGCGCATGAAAGTGGCGCTTGAATTCTTAGAAGATAGCCAGGCCAAAAAAAGCCTTCAGGCCGACATTGAAGAACTGGAAAAAATGGTCAGCGAGATTCTGGAAACGGCCCGCCGCCAGCATAAATATGAAAATTTGAAAAAACAGCGCACCCATCTGGCCGATTTTATACAGAAGACAATAACCCCATTTGAAAAGCAGCCGCCGGGCATTGAAATTGTTGATCTTGATTCTGAAATCGAGGTGGAGATAGACCTCGAGCAGATCAAAACCGTATTTGAAAATGTATTGAACAATGCGATTAAATATTCACAAGCGGATAGTGCGCCCGTTCAAATATCCGCTAAATACGACCAAGCCTATGTCGTTGTGAAAATTACGGATTTTGGAATCGGTATTCCCGAAGAGGACCTGGCGCATATTTTCGAGCCCTTTTACCGCGTGGATAAATCCCGTACCAAAGACACCGGCGGCTACGGCCTGGGCTTGAGTTTATGCAAAACCATAATGGAAGCCCATGACGGTAAAATTGAGGTGCAAAGCGCGCCGCAAGAAGGCACGACCGTGTCTTTATATTTTCCACTAAACCTAAAGTGAGCGTTTCAAATTAAAAATATGGACTACACTATCTATTTTTAATGAAATCTGTCCTTTTTAATATTTTTAATTTGAAACCCTGTGGGCTTGCCGATCTTACCGCATCTACTGTGTTAGATGCCGTTCCGCATAGTATACTATAGCGGAACGGCATCTGTCGTGTAGCTGCGGCAACCTCAACAAGCGCTCAATTTAGGTCCCTAAAGTGAGCGTTTCAAAATAACAATATGTAAATTTCTTTAGACAGGATTTACAGGATTATAAGGATTTCTTTTGGCCGTTCTCCAGATGAGAACGGCCAAACACTATCGCCTGCGGCGAGCATTGCGTGCTCTAAAGAACAGAGTTGATTATTTTAAATACAGGAGATATGTGACCAGTTAAGCTGAATAGTCTGTGATTTTATTATTTCCGCTGAAAGCGGATTGAGTTTAGTCACTCTCATCTGGAGAGCGACTAAGAAAATGATCCTCAAAATCCTGTAGATCCTGTCAAAGTATATGATTTAATTCTCTATTAATGTAATCATCAGAGAGATTACCATGACGCAGCATTCTGACTGCAAACCGACGGGTGCCGGTAAAAGCAGCTTCGGGCTGATTGACACAGCCAAATTTTTCCATGAGCTTGATCTGAAAAAAGGCACCACCTTTCTGGATGTCGCCTGTGGTCGGGGGGTCTATTCGCTGGCAGTTGCCGATATTGTTGGCGAGAACGGTCAGGTGTATGCCG
>JAHEIW010000056.1 GCA_024639185.1 Deltaproteobacteria bacterium
ATCGGCAAAGGCATCTATCGGCTGGTGCGCTGATCCCACAGCCCGGCAGCATCTAAGTCCCCGTACGACAATCGGTTTTTGCGATATCGTCCGCCTTATCGTAATCACACATCAATTATTTGAGGGGTCGGGGAGTTTTTCCATCCAACCCCTGATAATAACGGAATGAATTATCAGCAGCGAAATCGTGCACTGTCTGAAGGGTTTAGGGAGCGTTGCGAAAGAACAGCAATGACCCCAAAGCCACGGTGAGGCGAAAATTTGATTTTAGGTCTAACCCATTATTTTCTATTTGAATTCTGTTCTTTCGCTACACTCCCTTAACCCTGAGTTTGCACGCTGAAGTCGCTGGTATTTCATTCCGTCGTCAATTTAAGGAAAACTCCCCGACCCCTCAATTATTTAGGTTTTTCCTGGGCAGCCGCTTTTTCCTCCTCTTCCTGTGCAGCTGCGGCGGCAGCCGCGGCAGCGCCGGCTTCAGCGACCTTATCAGCATCGGGCTCATCTTTTTCGCCCGGCGGCATGTAAACCGTCACGTTGCGATGCGCAAATTCGATGCCGTGTTGCGCAAACATTTCCTGTATCATGCGGAAGACCTCCCGCCGGATGACAAATTGCTCGCCGGGTATGGTCTTAAACTTCACCCGCATGATCATGGCCGAATCATCCAACTCTCTGACCCCCTGTGATTTCACTTTATCCAGCAGGTTGGGCCCCATTTCAGGATCTTCCTGAATGGCCACGTTAATGCGTTTGATAATTTTGCGGACCTTGTCCACATCGGTGTCGTAGCGGACGCGGAAATCCAGCTTGGTAATGATATAATCGCGGCTGTTATTGGTGACCGTGCCCATATCACCGAAGGGAATGGTGTGAACCGGGCCCCTGGGGCTGCGAAGCCTCAGGGAGCGCAGGGAGATATGCTCCACCATGCCCTTGGTGCCGCTGGTTTCTATAAAGTCGCCGACCCGAAATGAATCATCGATTAAAAAGAAGATGCCGGCGATGATATCTTGAACCAGTTTCTGGGCACCGAACCCGATGGCCAGGCCGACCACACCGGCACCGGCAATCAGGGGCCCGATGTTGACCCCCAGGGAAGACAACACAATCATCGTCACAATCACAAATAATACCGAAATGACAAATTTGCGCAGCAAAATCAGCAGAGTGCCGATACGGGAACCCCCGGCGCCGCCTTCTTCCATATCTTCATCGGTTTCCGGCATTTCTTCTTTAAGCTTCTGGTCGATGCGGGCTTTGATGAGCTGCCAGGTGATCAGTCCCAGCACGACGGTGATCAGAATACTGAGGCCCGTGCGGGTAAAGATGCGGCCAAAGGGCAGGTCGATACCCCATAAGCGTAGCATAATAAAAAACAAAAATAGCACCAGAAAAATGCGCAGGCAGCGGCTGATCAGCGGAATGTAATGTTGGATGTCCATTTTGCTGATAGCCGGAGGCGGCTCACCGGAAGGTTTATCCTGGGCGTCCTCGCTTAAATCCACGACCTCGGGCAGCTCGCCGGAAGCGATTTTCAGGAGGCGCTGGCCCCATTGATCCAGACCGATGAATACGGGTATGATAAAAATACTGGCAATCAGCCCGACAATGTCGGCGTCGCGCTCCAGATAGACTTCATATACCCAGTAAATTCCCATAATCAGCACGTAAAGGATGGCCAGATAATGCCAGTTGCGTGCCAGTCGCCGCCCGAGCGTAACCTTTCCATCCGTTTGGTCCTTGTCGCCCAGCAATCCTTCGGCCAACCGCTGCCGGCTTTGCCAGATCATGATCATTAGGGACAAAATGACCATTGACCCAGCGCAGCTGTATATCAGCAGATACAGCTGTCTGGTGATCCCGGCTTGTAACAGGATAATACCCGTTCCGGCTACCGCCCCGGCAACGATGGTGATACCCACAATCCAGTGATGCAAAAAAACGGCATCTCTTTCCTGCAGCGGAAATAGACGCAGCCCGCCTGCTTTCGGCGCAAAAATGGTCGTGGCCGCAAAGGCAAAAAGCAATATGTAGTAGCTGATCACAATATAGACAGAGGCAATCTGGTAGCTCGGTTCGCCTTTTTGGTAAAACAATACAAATAAAATAAAGGTGGTCAAAATGTATATGGCCACACCGGCCGCATTGAGCAGCATGCGCGATAGGACTCGGCCGAAAAATTCCAACCTGCCCAGGTGCATGGTCTGCAAAAGTTGTTTACGAACATCCCGGGTCGCCCGCACAAACAGCCATCTGAGAAGCAGGCCGACGGCAATGATCAGGGCCGTTGTAAACAGAACGCCCACCAAATGGGAAGTGCTCCTGTCGCCCGTCAGCTTTTTAATGGCTGCATCCCATTGGTCGGAGCGTTCATGGGCTCCGGTAAACACCGAACCGATTTTTTTTAGGACAGCAGCAGCAGCGTCCGCAAAACGGTAAAAGAGGTCGACCAGTGTGCTCCTTGCGGTGGGCGGCGCTTTCGCGGCGGCCTCCTGTTTCAGCTTCTGGGCCAGCTGCTGTCTGACCTGCACATCATTCATGGTGGCCAGATGCGCATCGACTTCCTCTGGAGACAAATCCGATGGGACCTGGGTTTCCGGATTACTGCTGGCAGATGAGGTCTTTGTCATCCCGGTGACAGCTGCCGTGCTGGCCTGTGCCATTGGATAAGCGACAACCATCACCACAAACAATGACGCCCAAAACAGGACGGTACGCTTGGCGAAGTTCACGAATTGAAAAAACATTGCTGCCCTCCCTCTAATCAGATACCTGAAGCTGGGGCCAATATGACATTGTGGATGGTGCAGTGCAAGAAGATTTTATACCCTACTCGACCCACTTTACTTTGCGCGGAGGATATTGTATCGTTTTACGTTAAGGATAGAAAGGAGAATACAGCAGATGCCCACACCCATTGTCTTAAAGGTCGAAGATCTTGAGCTCAGAGGCGAATTCAACGATACTCCCGCCGGCCAGGCTGCAGCAGCAGCATTGCCGTTTGAATGGAGCGGCAGCCGCTGGGGCGATGAGTATTATGGTCCGCCGACAGCGAATATCGGTGATCATCCCGGGGAAAAAGGGGCGGTCATGAATGTCGGCGATCTGGGCTGGCATGCCCCCAACCAGTGGTTTTGCCTGTTTTTCGGGCCCACCCCGGCCAGTAGCGGTGACGCGCCCGAGGCGGCGGTTCCGATTTTAACCATCGGAAATGTCAACGGAGACTGGGAAGCGCTCGGCGAAATGGGCGGTTCCATTACTGCCCTGATTGAAAAAGCTTAATTTTCCAATATTGTCACCCTCACCTGTAAAGACATGTGGGAGCGGCATCCTGCCGCGATATTCGTAAAGCTCACGTATTGCGGCCTTGCCTTTGGATTGATGGGTCGGAAAACCATATTTGCGGTAGGCCATATCAAACACAATTTACAGGGCAGCTCCCTATTTGGGATTCAAGCTGCACTGATAGATAAATAAAGGCCTTATACCGATAATCCCCAATAGGGAACCGCTGTCACCGCCCGGGTAGGCAAATCGGATATGGCCTTCCGCAAAAACGCTTTTCCTTTGAAACGCTGTTATTGAAATAGAAGGTCGGAAAACCATATTTGCGGTAGGCCATATCAAACACAATTTACAGGGCAGCTCCCTATTTGGGATTCAAGCTGCACTGATAGATAAATAAAGGCCTTATACCGATAATCCCCAATAGGGAACCGCCGTCATCGCCCGGGTAGGCAAATCGGATATGGCCTTCCGCAAAAACGCTTTTCCCATGAAGTCAGGCCGGATGTTGGATAGGTGTTATCATCATTCAGTGGATTATTCGACGTTCTTCTAATAGCTGTTGAAGTTTTCGCGGTGAAATAGACTCAGCCATCACTTTCTCCTATCACGCTATGTGCGGCAAGTGGGTTAAAACAGCAATTGATGCCAGATGAATCCGATTGCACCGGCAGCAAAAATAACGGTCATGATACCCACCTTAAACCACTGAATGGCAATAAAGGCGGCTAACCCGATCACGGCGGCAAACCAGTTGAAGCCGCCACCGGCGGGTATGAGCACCTGTAGCCCGAACCAGACGGCCAGATTAAGAATAACACCGACCACCGCTGCGGTGATGCTGGATAGGGCGGCCGACAGGGTGGCATTATCACGGAATTTTTCGATATAAGGCCCCCCCAGGAAAATAAACAGAAAGCACGGTAGAAACGTAAAATAAGTGGCCACCAGCGAGCCCATCAGCCCGCCAAGGATTGGGCTCCAGCCTGCGGCGTAATTCCAGCCAGCCATAAAACCGACAAATTGCACCACCATGATCAGCGGGCCGGGGGTGGTTTCGGCCAGCCCCAATCCATCGATCATCTGCGGGCCCGTCAGCCAGGCATACTGCTCGACCCCGGCCTGGGCAATGTAAGCCAACACCGCATACGCGCCGCCAAAAGTCAAAAAGGCCGCCTTGGTAAAAAACAGGGCTTCTGTGTAAAACACCCGCTGGGGCAAAATGGCATACAGCGCTACCACCGGTGCCAGCCACAGCAGAAAAAATACAGCCACCAGCAGTAAGTTTCGGCGGGCGGACGGGTTGATGTGGCACACCTCCGGGTCCTCACAAATCGGCACATAGCCCGCATCGAATTCCCGGGCATCTTTGCCCCGGATGACATCAAATTTAGCCGGCAGGGCATAGTGACCGGCCAGCCCGATCAGACCGGCGCCCAGAACGATCAACGGAAAGGGGACTTTGAGAATAAAAATCGCAATAAACGACAGGGCCGCAATAACCACCATAATCCCATTTTTAAGGGCCTTTTTACCGATCTTGATGACGGCCGCCACGACAATGGCCATGATGGCCGCCTTGAGGCCATTGAACACAGATGCCACCCAGGGAATTGTGCCATAGGCGGCGTAGACGTAACTCAGCACAAACAGGATGAAGATGGACGGAATAACAAAAAGTGCCCCGGCTACAATTCCACCGGGAAGCCGGTGCAGCAGCCAGCCGATGTATACAGCCAGCTGTTGGGCTTCGGGCCCGGGCAGCAGCATGCAATAGTTCAAGGCATTGAGGAAGCGTTCGTTGCTGACCCATTTTTTTTGGTCGACCAGCTCGTGATGCATAATCGAAATCTGCCCGGCCGGCCCGCCAAAGCTGATGAAACCCAGCTTTAGCCAGAATTTGAACGCCTCGCCAAAGGACGGATGCGGAGTGGTCGGCTGCTCGCCTTCTTCGTTCTCGACCTTCAAATTTTCCTCAACAGTCTCGACCTTCACAGTTCTCCTAGCTAACGGACTTTCAGTCAGAAGCGAATTTTCCGCTTTGCGGCGCTTTTTTCAAATACCGCCGATACGATAATG
Organism: Deltaproteobacteria bacterium; assembly: GCA_024639185.1. Taxonomy (GTDB): domain Bacteria; phylum Desulfobacterota; class Desulfobacteria; order Desulfobacterales; family JAHEIW01; genus JAHEIW01. The sequence continues at coordinate 5,368 of JAHEIW010000056.1, forward strand.
TAACCATCCGGCGACAAATGAAAAGGCATCAGCTATATAGCCGGCTTCAAACTTTTTAAGACCACCACGCGCTGATAATTTGCCGCGTCTTTTTTCAGATTTTAAAGATCTCGATTCGATCTGAAAACAGTTTGGTGCAAATGGGACAATAAATATGGTGAGATTTGATATCGGTTTGCCTGGCGCAGCATTCCTTTGAATCTTTTCAGACGGGATCAAACACATATGCGGTCAATACAGCAGCCAAGTATCACGTATTTTCGTCGGATGGGGGGGAAATGCTACATTAATGGCATTTCATCGGCTTGCCGCCGGTGGCTTTCTGCAGTTTGGCCATATAGCGCCCCCACCAGCCTTTGGGTTTGGCGCATTCGGCCTCCAGATATTTTGCAGGATTTTCCGTAAAGGCTTGCCGGCAGCCCTCCGCGCAGAAATAATACTGCTGACCTTCGATGGTCGCTATTATTTTTGTCGTCTCCGCATCGATTGACATGCCGCATACCGGATCGACACTCGATTTTACTGCTTCATCAGATTTCATTATGATATCTCCATTTCAAGCGCTTCTGAAACGATGTATCGTGCATACCGTATCTTAAACCCATTCAGTCAACAAAATAGCGACAGATCATCAGGAATCAAGCGAGCCTTTGAAGTTTCGGCCTTGAAACGGTATGGTGCCATTCAAAATTCTTACACTCAGACCGGCAACTGCACCTATAACTTCGGCAGGATGTGCTTCCAGCTTTGTTTAAAGCTGAGCATTGAAAGATACACACAGTTTTCCGGATATGCGTCATGGAGAACTTTTAGGTTATCTACAGGGTCATATGATTCAGCCGATTCACCTTTCTTTTTGCCAACACTGGCATAGAGCAGATCGATATTCTTTGACATCCAGGCTTCGATGACAATGGGGATACCTAAATTTTGAAGTTCATCCACACGGGGATCCCGGCCGATGATCGGCTGGGTAATCACAAATTTGGCGCCCGTAGCCATTTTTTGCTGCAACCGGTTGGTTTCAAAATCGATCGGATTGTACGGGTTGAATGCTGCACCGGTGATAAATGTATTCGCATACGCCGTGTTGATGTAGCGGATCAGGTCAATAGATGTTACGATACTTTTTTGCCCGCCAATGCTTTTGGGATCAAGTTTTGCCAGGTCCGGCCCGCCATCCCCACGAATAATCAGAAGATATCTGACACCCATCGCTGAGGCCCTGTTGAGCACACCATCCAGGTCGTCTTTGGTGTGAAATGTATTTAGGTTCATTACCATTCTTTGCGGATCGATCGATAGGCCGCATTTATCGATTGCTTCCAAGGCATTGTACCGCGGCCGGCCCATAGGGTTGTCAGGGATGGAGACGCCGCAACCGGAATCCAGTATGCGGCGATAACGCCCGGCAAACCGGTCCATGTTTTCTTTGGCGTTTTCTTGATCGGATCTCAGAGGCGTCAAAATTTCAATGAGGTAGGTACAGCCAAACATAAGTGTCTTTCCTTTGACCCTTTAGGGCTGCGTGGCAGCCCGGGCAAAATTCTTGAGCGCATTTTGCACCTTAGTCAAAACCGGCTCGCAGCCATCGATTCCATGACGCTTGGCCAGATAGCGGGGATCGTTGTAAGTCAGCCATACCTGCCCGCTTTCATCCTGCCAGATGAGCGCTTTTTGCGGAAGATCAATGCCGATGGTCTGGCCGCATTGCATCAGGGGTGCCCCGACTTTGGGGTTGCCGAATATCAGCAGCTCCATCGGCCGTAGCTGTTTCCCCACCTTGCGGGCACCTTCACTGTGATTGATCCGCAAAAATACGGTCATCCCTTTTTCCTTTAAGACTGTTTCCATACGATCGGCTGTACCTTTGACGTTGTGTGCACTTTTTACTTTCGTTAAGCCCGGCTCAGCTAACACCGGCAGGGCAAACCCGACGACTAAAATGAGAGCGATAATTGTTGTGCGCATTGTTTATTTTCCTTTAAACTTTAGGTGTAATTTATTCTTAATACTAAAACAGGCTTTTGCAGAGGCAACCGCCCGGCGCTTTTATTATTCAGATTTTTTTGATCTGTCGACTTTGTCAAAGCGGTCTACAAAGAGGTTTTTAACATCGACTTGGCGCGTACCACTCAACTGCAGGTACGGCAGGGGCAGACGGTGTCTTATAAAAATCTTCGCCCCGGGGACCTGGTGTTCTTCAGGCCCCCATCTTACGCGCGTCACGTGGGCATTTATCTGGGTGGGGCTGATTTTATACATGCCTCCAAAAACAAAGGCGTGACCATATCAAAAATCGATAAAGTTTACTGGGGGAACTACTACTGGACCGCCCGCCGCATTCTGCCATCTCCTTAACCCCCCAGATTAGCACAGTCGGTAATAGTTTTTAGTGTGCCGTCTCGCACACCTATCATATCAGGTTTCAGGTTTCGGGTGTCAGGTCTTCGACGGCCAGTTTTGAGTCCTTGCTGCGCCACAGCCATAATGGGCACATGTTCCCTGACACCTGACACCCGAAACCTGAATACTTGAATATAGGGGTCAATTGCTGGAAATATCCAGAAAGGGGGGCAGGGGAATGTCCAGCGCATAGGCTACCGCGCGTACCAGCTCGGCTTCTTCCAGCGTTACGCGTTCATCGTGGAGCACACAGTGGGCACAGGCATCCAGAAGGTTTTTTTTAACCCCGGGGGTAGCCAATGCAAAACGCTGCAGAGCGCGCCGCAATGCGCCGAACGACACCTTGTCGGCCGGCTGCATCTTCCAGCGTGTATCACCGATATTTAATCTGGCCCATCCATCGTTGAAAGCCGCCATTGCGGCCACCTCCTGGTGATGCCCGACATGGGCCAGCCTCGAGAGGATATGGACTGCATCCAAAGCCAGCGCAGTTATGCTTTTATGGACGATCTTTTTTTTGTGGCGCTGATAGTTTGCTCCCAGGCGGTGCAGCAGGATTTGCTGAAGTGCAAATTCAAAAAAGGAAAGCCTTGCATCGGCCTCTACCAGGATCTGAACAAACGTTTTAAATTTTGCATACTGGCCGGCCGACATCTGGCGCAAAACCGGCAGGGCAAGATCCAGAATCGGCAGCCGCAGTTGCAGGTCCGGCGTTTTAAAGCGCGCCTCAAGCTCCGCCAGATGCCGCACAAGCTTTCCCGGAGCGCGCTGCTGCAATCGCTTCATCTGAATGCTGCGAACCTGCGGGTTTTCGTCCAGTAAAAGCAGACAGGTGACGGCCATCGCCCCTAAAATATCGCTGAGTTCGGCTTTGATTTCAGCGGGTATGACATTCAACAGCTTTTGGCTGTGATCGATATCCCGCGAGCTGATGTCGCCCGGACGGTTGATGACGGTGCCCACGCCGGTAGCAAAAGCCGCCGCCTGCGCTGTGGGCTTTATTGTTTCTTTAACAAGGGTTGCTTTGGGGGCGGTTGTTTTGCTATCCGGTATTTTTAAGGGCTTGAAGCGACCGTCGAAACCCGGATCGAGGCGCTGAATTCGATCCGGTAGCGGCGGATGGGTCGCAAACAGCGTGCCGACAGCCTTGGCGATAAACATGTGACAGATTTCACCGGCATACGGCGATCGAATCCTGGAGCCCAGCTTAAATCCGCCGATTTTCTTCAAGGCCCCGGAGATACCATCGGGGTTGCGCGTAAATTGGACAGCCGAGGCATCGGCGAAATATTCGCGCTGGCGGGAAACGGCCGCCTGGATGATGCGCCCAAATAGATGGCCAACAAATCCGATAATCACCAGGCCCAGCCCGACTAAAACGATTTGAGCCCCGCTTTTGCGGCTACCGGTTCGGGAGCGCAGAATCAGGTAGCCGATATTGGCCAGTACCATAATCCCGCTGAGCAGCCCGATCAAACGGATGTTCAGACGCATGTCTCCGTTTAAAATATGGCTGAATTCATGGGCGATCACCCCCTGGAGTTCATCACGTCTCAGCAGTGTCATACAGCTGGGGGTCACCGCCACAACGGCATCATTGGGGGAGTAGCCGGCGGCAAAGGCATTGATGCCCTTTTCACGGTCCAGGAGATAAACCTGCGGCACCGGTGTGCCGGAAGCCAGCGCCATTTCTTCGACAATATTGAGTAATCGGCGCTCCTCGCCATCGGTGGTGGCAGCCTGGACGAGTCGCCCACCCAGGTTTTCGGCCACCGCACTTCCGCCTTTTGTCAGCGCAATAATTTTGGTCACACTGCCGATAAAAATAACCAGCAGGGTGATGGTGATTACCCAGAACCCCAGTTGGGGCTTAATCCATTCAAAATTCTGCAGGGCAAAACCCGGCTGACTGCCGCGGTGGAAAAATACAATGGTTATGGCAACACCATAGACAACCAGAGTGATTGCGACAACCGCTAAAATAAACAAACCCAGCAAGCGGCTGGTTTTTACTCTGGCCATATCCTGTTGCTTGAAGAAGTCCATAATTTTAGAAGTGCCTAAGGTGACTAAAATGATCTAAAGTGTCTAAAGTTCTGGTGTCGCTTTGCTCCAACTTTTTTAAATTTAAATGATAGAATTCCTCAACCTTAGGCACTTTAGTTCACTTCCAACTTTAGTCACTTGTTATTGTGAGCATTTTTTACAGAATGGGAACATAAACATCGAGACATGCGATGCGCATTCTTAATTAACCCCTAAAAAGAAACCTTGGGTGCCTGTCGTTCCTCGGGTGATTCGGTGGACTCCAACAATTGAGCCTGGACAAAATTAAACATGCCGGCGATGATGCTATTCGGAAATTTTTCGCGGCTGATGTTGTATGCCATGACAGCGTCGTTAAAGGCCTGACGCGCGAAGGCGACACGATTTTCAGTAGACGTCAGCTCCTCCTGCACCTGTAGCATGTTTTCATTTGCTTTTAAATCAGGATAATTTTCCATCAGGGCGAAAAGACGGCCTAATGTTCCGGCCAATAACCCTTCGGCGCTGGCCAGATCTTTCATGGCGGTCGGATCTCCAGGATTACCGGACGCTTTCTGACTGGCTGATAAGGCGCTGTTTCGGGCATTGATGACAGCCTCCAGCGTTTCGCGCTCGTGTTTCATATAGCCTTTGGCCGTTTCGACCAGATTGGGGATCAGGTCATATCGGCGTTTGAGCTGAACGTCGATTTGAGAAAACGAATTTTTGTAACGGTTTCGAAGTGTCACCAGACTGTTGTATATGCCAACCACAACGATGATGGCCACAAGAATGATTCCGCAGATGATAATTAGTGCAGTCATTTTATCCTCCTCGTTTGGATGGAAAATGGACAAATATCTGAAACAGCTGTTTTATTTTTTGATGGTGATAAAGTTTACACCGAATCCGTTCGGACTGGACCAGATGACCTCGCCTTTTATCTTGGCGGTTTTACCTTTTTTTAAAGGCACAACCAGTGTGATGATGCAGCCCACGTCCAAACGGTGATGCGTTTCGATAAATACGCCGGAAGGACTGATATTTTTAGCCAGACCCCTGAGGATTTTATTGCGGGCGTTAAACAGGAGGTCCTGAACGTAACGCTTGCGGGTGTGTTTGCGTTGGTCCTCTACAATTTTTAACCTGCTGTCGCGCGATTTTTTTTTATCATAATCGATACTGTATTGAACACCGTAGCCATATTTAAAATGAGAGATCGGCAACTTCTTGCGCCACATGATTTTTGCGCGCAAACATTCATAGGTATCGTGGGAGACGCTGTAAGGTGAAGATTCGATTCCGATGAAAACTTCTTCGCCCAGATTGAGCCAGTTATCCGTTTCAAAATAAAGCCCATACTTGCTGTAGTTGATCATTCTGGCCTGATAAATAATGCCGGCCTTCAAATTCTCAATTGTCACCGGTACCTTGTATCTGATACGGGCATTGTCTCTATTTTCCGGATTTTCATCCATCTGACATGTGCTCTGTAAAGCGGTTTAATGTTCTAATTCAATTACAGGTGCCACCCGATGCAAGTCATCAGGGTTCAAATGCAAAGATCGGTTGTTCGGGAGACAGCACGGTTGTCATCACTTCAGCCTGACAATAATTCTCCAGCATCCGGGCGACTCGATCCCGGGTTGCAATTGCCCGGGCTTCACTATTCTCACCCAGGCCGTCGATATTCATAACAATGCTGCGGGTGTTTTCGGCGATGCGGGTATGATGTCCATTACGCCAATTCCAGCGCCGGCACATCACTTCTTTTGATTCAGGCACCACATAAATGACTTCCCCGGCGACGGGTTTTTCTGTGCTGTCAGGATTGCCCAGCGGGCTAAACGTTTCACTGCCGTCCGCATGCCGCAATTCCAGATTGCCACCCGCGCGGATGACATCATCACCCCCAACCGGTGTTCGGGCTTCGATGGAGTTGATATTCATAGTGGCTACGACTTTATTGATAAATGGGATGCGGGCGCCGGGTTTCTGAACGCGCTTTAAAAGGGCGCAATGTGCCGGTGGAAATTTATTCGGATTCGACCCAAATTGACGGTGAGCGTCATTCCAGGCCGTGGCCAGCGGGTCTGTTTTTAGATCAATGGGGTTTTCGGCCGCCAGCCTGATAGCTCGTCTGAGTTTGTCTTCGAGTTCCGGTGAATGCCCCTGATTATCCAAATTTTTAGCAATCACAATCCCGCGCCGAAAGGTAAGGTGGTCCTCAAAAATTTTTGGCTGGATCCGGATTTCAATCATGATCATTTGGTCTTGTACGGCATGTCGCTCTCGATCCCAATCATTTGTATTGACTGATGTCAATGCCTCTTATTTTGGCGCGCTTTTCATACCAATCCATTTCATCTTTCGGCGGTGGTACTATTTCTGCATCTTGTTTGCGGATAAGCTGAATGGCCTCTGACGGGCAGGTGTCAATACACAGACCGCAACCGATACATTTTTCCTTTATCACACTGTAAGCATTATCGCCCTCCGCAATGGCATTGACCTGGCAACGCTCGTCCGCACAGGTCCCGCATGCGCTGCAGGCCTCCGGGTCGATCTCAGCATAATAATTGGAATTGACCGCCTCTGATATGCCCCATTCATTTATCGAACGCAAAACGCCACAGCAGCACCCGCAACAATTGCAAATGAAGAAATGCCCGTTTTCCACATTCCAGGTCAAATGAACCAGTGCTTTTTCTTCGCATTCCTTAATCAGCGCATAGGCCTCCTCGCGGGTCAATTGGCGTCCGTATGCCCTGTTGTCAAAAACGCCTTCAACCGGAGCGATGGCCAGACAAACTTCCAGCGGTCGGTCGCAGGGATTGTCCAGCAGCCACTTTTCCTTTTTACAGATGCAGTCCTGTACCATAAAGGATTGGCCGGTTTCGATTATGGAGGAAACCTTTTCATACGGCAGGGCTTCATGGGTGGCCTGGATTTCTTGTTCAATTGGGACCACCTGCATCAACTGGGGCTTGTTTTTAAAAAATTGTTTGCCATAAGTTTCGGCATATTCTTCGCACATCTCAGCTAATTCACGATCCATGTGATGGACCTGAAATTCGAAAATACCGAACGCCCAGGGAAGCATTTTAAATATTTTAACGCCGCCGACATTTGCGCCGAAAATCTGCCCGCGTTTCCGCATTTTGTTTAGATGCGCCTCCAGGCCCGGCAATGGGCGGCCGGTGCGTTCTGATATCTGCTGGGCCGTCTCCCAATTAAGCCGCAAATCGCAGAACAATTGCGCATCTTCAGGGCGAAATATTTTTTTGAGCAACTTTATCTCGATCCCCGACTCGGTAGCTGGAAAACCATTGGGCAGGGTGTCCAGTACTTTTGCCAGACGGGCATAAACATCAGCAGGCATTTGTTCTCCTTTCTAATTCAAATTTTGAATGTGTATTCATAAAAATCCTGTGATTTTGTTTTATCATTCGTGTTTTGTGGGAAGCAAGCACAAAAATCCATCAGGGCGGGGGATACTCATTTGGTTATCTGAGGGGTTGGGGCGGTTTTCCACCCAACCCCTGATAATAGCGGAATGAATTATCAGCAGCGAAATCGTGCACTGTCTGAATGGTTTAGGGAGCGTTGCGAAAGAACAGCAATAGACTCAAAGTCGCCAATAGGCGCAAATTTGATATTGTGTCTAACTCGTTATTTTATATTTATTTCTGTTCTTTCGCTACGCTCCCTTAATCATGAGTTTGCACGATGAAGTCGCTGATGATTCATCCCGCGATCGATCTATGAAAAATGCCCCGATCCCCGGTTATATGGTGTTTTTAAGTTGATCCCTGCTGCTCGGCTTTTTTAAGGCGCTTATTCAATGCCTGGCGCGAAATTCCCAGGCTCAGGGCCGCAATCGACTGATTATTATTGGATCTTTTCATGGCTTCATCGACCAGCATCTGCTCGATTTGTTTGAGTGTCGGCAATTGATCTGAAAAGCTGACCTGGGACCCTTTAGGAGTTAGAGGAGCTGCCAGGTCCTTATTTGAGATGGGCTGTTCTTTAACCATATGTTCTTTGAAGGCATCCATTGAGAGCTTGCCAGATTTGTGACTGCTGACGGCATCAAAAACCATGGACTCGAGCTGTCTGATGTTGCCGGGGAAATGAAACGTCGCCAGCAGCGTGATCAGCTCTTCCGGCGGCGTGGGTTTCTTTTTGCCTAATACTTTGGCGGCTTTTCCCAAAAAGTGCGCCAGCAGTACCATCAGATCTTCGCGGCGCTGGCGCAGCGGCGGAATGTGGACTTGGTGATCACACAAACGGTAGTACAGATCCTTGCGAAACTTTCCGGATGACTTTAGCCCATCAAGATCCTGGTTGGTGGCCACCACGATGCGGGCATCCGAGCGTTTGGCCACATCGGATCCGATGGGGAAAAATTCGCCTTCCTGCAAAAGACGTAAAAGTTTTACCTGGGATGGTAAGCTCAAATCCCCGATTTCATCCAGAAAAAGCGTGCCGGAGGAGGCGCGCTCGATCAAGCCTTTGCGCGCCTCGCGCGCGTCCGTAAAAGCGCCCTTTTTATGGCCGAAAAGCGTGTCCGCAAATACCTGGTCATCCAGGCCGGCCACATTTACCGGTACAAAAGCGCCCGAACGGTTGCTCAGAGTGTGGATGGCCCTGGCCACCAATTCCTTGCCCACACCGGTTTCACCGGTGATCAACACCGGGCGCGGGCTGCCGGCAACGGCTTCGACATACTGGAATATGGCGCGCATCGCAGCGCTGGTGGTAATGATTTCCGAAAACGCCTCGGGCTTTTCAAGTTTGTCGGACAGCACCTGGGCTTTGAGCAATTGGTTTTCGCGCTGCAGTTCCCGCATCTCGACAGCGCGTTTGACGCCACCGATCAGGCGACTTTTTTCCACCGGTTTTAAAATATAGTCAAAGGCACCGTGCTGCATGCACTTGACGGCCGTATCGATATCGTTAGAGCCGGTGACGACCACCACCGGGATTTCCGGATAGTCAGCAGTGATCAGCGGCAGGAGTTCTTCACCGGAAATGTGCGGCATTCTCAGGTCCAGGAGCATCACCTCAATTTCCTGGCCGGCAAGCAATGACATGACATCACGGCTGTCGTGACAGGGTATGAAATTATTCATATTGGCCGAACGCAATGTCATTTCAAAGCTGGTGATCGCCTGGGCTTCATCGTCCACCATCATAACGGGAAAATGCGGATAGCGTGCTTCGGTCATTCTGGATTCCCTTCTGTGGTTTGCCTTTCACGGTCAATCGGTAAGGTGATTGTTGCGGTTGTACCTTCGCCGGGTTCAGAGGCAAAGCGCAAGGTGCCGCCATGCTCTTCGACAATTCTGGATGAGATCGATAAGCCCAGCCCGACCCCGCCGGCCTCCTGTTTGGTTGTAAAAAACGGATCCATGATCGACATTAAGGTTTCAGGCGCAATGCCCACGCCTTCATCCCGAATGGTGATAATGATGTTTGAATCTGCCTGATCGCAGGCGGTTGAAATATACATGCCCTTGCTATTGTCTGGCAGTGCCTGGCAGGCGTTCTGGATTAAATTGATCATGACTTGCTCGAGCCGCTGGAAATTGCCTTTTAGCACCGGTAAATCTTTGTCTTTATCGATTGAAAAGTTGTTAGTGGTATTTTTGATCATATTGGTCAACAGGGAAACGGCGGATTTTATCACGGCGTTGATGTCGACCGGCTGCGTCAGATCGGCGGTGTCGTTTCTGACATAATTTTTGAGATCATCAACGATGCGCTTAATGCGCTTGGACCCATCGGATAGGCCGGAAAACAGGGCCGGAATGTTGTCACGCATCTGCGTAAATGGCATGCCGCCCAGAATGAAATCTCCATTTTCCTCGTAATACTTCTGCAGAATCGGCATGGCATTTTTCCAGGCTTCTTTTAAAATAGGCGAATTAAGCATGATAAAATTGTTGGGGTTGTTGATCTCGTGGGCCACCCCGGAAACCAGGCTGCCCAGCGCCACCATTTTGCTGGCCTGCATAAGCTGCTGTTGATGGAGCCTGGCCTGCTCTTCGGCATTCTTGCGCTCGCTAATGTCGCGGCCAACCCCCCTGAATCCGAGCGGCCGGCCGTCAGGATCCCGGATTAACGAAACCGAAAGCTCAACATATTTTTTACTGCCGTTTTTGGTAATCATCTCCCAGTCAAGCGCCTTGGCCGGTTCGCCGGTTTTATAGACCGCGTTGAAGGTTTCATATACGCGCTGGGCGGTCTCCGCACTCATATACTGGCGGTTGTTCATGCCCATCAACTCATCCCTTGGATATCCGAGCTGGCGGCACATCGATTCATTGAAAAAGGTCAGGTTGCCTTCCAGATCGACCTCGTAATAGCTTTCCTCGATACTCTGAAGGATGGTCCGGTATTTTTCTTCGGATTCACGCAACGCCTCCTCGGCTTTTACACGCTCCACGATCTCCGTCTTATAAGATCCGAGAGCATCTCTTAAGTCTTTCTGCTGGGTTTCAACGGTGCTCATGGCAGCTGAAAAGCGATAAGAGAGCAGAAATGCCTGGGATAGAACAAAGAAAAGGAAGCCGAAGGGCGCAAAGAATCCGGTCTGAAGGATTTCGTCCACGTGCAGCATGTCGTTTATTACCGTAATGGCTAAAATGAGAAATCCGACCAGAAAAACGAGGGCCTCGATATTGCGCTGCCGCAAAGAAACTATAATAATATAAAAACTGTAAATAAGGATCCCGATGGTGATCACTTCATACGGATTGACCGTATACGAGGAGATGCTTGCGGGCACAAAAACCACAATTGCGGCAAAAATAAGGGCGAGTATTTCTATAATACGCAAAATCTTTTTTGAAAAATTCGGGAAAAGCGAATGCATAAACAGCGCAAAGGCAAGAACGGCTAAATAAAAGGAAAGATACTCAAACTTGATCAACAATTCCCAGTTTAAATGCGGAAATAAATGTGCCAGATATCTTCCACCGGTGGTCAGTAGTCTTGAGGCAATTAAGAAACAAAAAATACTGAAATACAGCGGCGAACGGTCTTTTTTTCTGAAAAGAAAAAGCCCCAGATGATACAGGGCCATAATAAAAAGACTGCCGAAAAGGAACCAGTCCAGATTAAGGCCTCTTTCGTGAATTTGCCGGATGTCCTGCTCGGTTCCCAACTGCATGACTTCCCAGGGCCCGCCGCCGCGTCTGTGGTGGAAATTGGACACCTGTATGATCACCTCAACGCTGTCGTTGGACGCTCTAAAATCAACCACCTGATGCAGTTGCCGCGGAACCGTTGTTTCACGATCTTTGCCGGCAACACCCAGAGATGCGACCTGCCTTGTATTGACATAAAGCGTATAGGCGACTGAGATTTCCTGCACCTTCAGGGCCAGCGGTTCCGTGTTCTGGTTGAGGATAATATTGAGGCGGTAGGTCGCGAATCCATCGGGCGGATGCTTGCTACCACCGATCTCATTATTCTTCCAATAGCCCGGTACTTTGATCAATTCTTTGTTTTCCGGCAATTTATCTTTTGAAAAATCGGACGGGGATACATGCCGGCTCCAGTAAAATTCCCATTCACCGACAAGATCCAGCGGGCCATCTTGGTTTAGGTCCCAATCGGTGAGATCCAATACGCCGCCAACTGCTTTTGGCGCCACCCGTCGGGGTCCATCATTCAGGCAGGCGCTGAAAAATATCAAGTATGCGATTATCAGCGAAATGACGATAAGGCGGGAACGGCTGCTTATGTTAGATCGTGCCATAACATTTAAATGCTTTAAAGGTTGCCAGAATCAGATCTCTTATTTAACGAATCGGCGCCTTCAGGTGCACGGCAGATGGAGATATCGTTTATCGTCCGGACAGAAGCAGTGTTAACGGATTGGGCTGGTTGTCGAATCCTCTTTAAAAACAATATTATACCACCATTTGCCTGTCAATTAAAATGGTAACATTTTACAGAAACAAACGGACGGCCGTTCAGATAATCATCTTGCCCGCCCGACGATCGACCGCGTTGTGTGCATCCTTCACAAGCGCCCGTAACAGAAATATGAGTCCGGCGACGGCTGGCAGATACAGCGTCAAAGCGCGCCACAGCAAATTATAATAGGGCACGAACCCTGCCGAGATGATAGCACCCATCATTAACATGGAAGCCCCTTCAGCCAGGCCTGAACTGCCGGGGGTCGGGGCAAAGTATATCAGAAAAATGAGGCACAGCTGGGTTTGCAGGACATGGCCCATCTCGGTGACCGGAATACCCAGAAAGCGCAGACACAAATAGGCCATGATTGCGCGCGCCAGCATGAAAACCAGGCTCAGGAGACAGACCCATATAAAACTGGAGTTGTTCAGCCAGAAGAAACGGCGCATGTTATTCTGGTGCATATAGCAAAGATCAATCAATTTTCTTATAAGGGTGTGCAGGTGTTCCGCTATACGCCTGAAGCGCCTATTCTGTGAACCGCGTCGCGCTTCAATTTTGTCGATTGCTGTGGAAATGGCTGCCGCCACCCGGCGCACCGAGCCGGGCCAGCACACAGCGGCAATCAGGCCGCCAAAAACGACAAAAAAGACAACAAAGGCGCCCTGGAAAAAGACACGCATGTGTTCTACACTTGATGACAGCAACCCATGAACACCCACAAACAATAAGACAACCATGCTGCCCAAAAAAGATATCAAACTGACCGTCAGGGCCGTACCAAGTTTCATGCCCCCACGGCTCAACATGTAAATCTGGCCGAATCCGCCACCGGTTTGAGAGGGGGTCAGCATCGCCAGCCCCAGATTGGCCCACTCGGCCTTCAGGCAGGTCCATAAACTCACGCCAGGCTGCAGAACGCGGCCAATTACCCAGATCCGCAAACCGGCCGCAAAGGTATCGACCGGTAAAAAAAGCAACAACCAGAACAGGTAGCGCCACTGCAGTTGATTCCATATCTCAGGCCGGCTGCCGGCCGGTATTTTAGAAAATTGAAACCAGAATATGCCAAGGGTTAACCCGATGAACATCAGCCCACCGCAGATCAGCCTGCAGGTGCCCAATTTGTTTATCGTATGTTGGGGCAGGGCTGGCAGGTCGGCCTGATCTTCCGCCAAGGCTTCGCCCGGGTCAATGCTTGTGTGTTCATTATTTTCGAAATAGTGTAAAGGCATATTGATAGCGATATAATGGGTTCATGCGGCACGCTGCTGAATACATCCTTTTCTCCCGTGGCGCTGAAAATGCTGCTGCACCTGATGCATGAAGGTCCGGATGGCCGTCTCTCTGCCCGGCTGCAGGCTTCCGTCGTAAGGCGTATCCAGGTAAGGAACGCGACGGTTGTTCATGACGGGTTTGACGATGGCCGAAGTGGTCATGCCCGGCATGCACGTAAACGGGTAAACATTGACAACCCCGTTGTAGCCTTCCGCTGCAAATTGCATAATGGCGGCGATGCTCAAACAGGTTTCGGTTGTGATATCAAATGTAAAAATGTCTTTTTTGTGGAGCAGGCATTTTAGATGGTGCACCTTATGGTCGTGCTCGATATCGATGGATTTTGAAACCCGGCCGTAAAACTGTTTTTGTTTCAATTCCTGATAAAAAAGTTCGCTTCCGAAATTTAACATCTTGTGTAAATCGGTTTTCAAGCGCTTAAAATTGAATTGTCTGAGATTTAACCGAAAATTGATTTTATTTTCTCTCAACTGCCCGTAGCTGATAAAGTTGACCCATTCGGCCAGAGACGAATTAACCACCTCGGCACCATGATTTTCAAGAATGCGGATCAAATCCTGGTTGGACTGCACATGCATTCTTAAAAAGATTTCACCGACAATCCCGATCAAAGGCTTGGCGGGCATAGCCGGATCGATCAGGGTTTTGCCTTCCCGCACCAATGCGTCGAGTTTGTCCAGGATCCTGTCATAGGAACCGGCGGCCGCATGCGTTTCTATGGATGTCTGCATGGTGTCCCTGCAGCGCTCGATAAGGGTATCGGTAATGCCCGCTTTCCTTTCGTAGGGTCGGATGCGCCACAAAAGCCGCTCGATGATGTCGGCCACGATGATGGCAATATAGCTGGCTTTTCGAAAATCAAGCATGCGGCTGCGTTCGATTAACCCGTCAAGCGAATAGCCGTCCTTGGTGGTGATCGATACGATTTTAACGCGGTCCAATCCGGCAAACGAATCCAATACCATGCGCTGATACCGGTTATACATGCCGAACCGGCAGGGCCCGTCGGAAGTGGGCAAAAAATACAGATAGTTTCCCGGATCAAAGGCGGCGCCCCTTTTCTGCTGCTCGGTTTTGAGATACAGCAAAATGTCACCCAGCGTAATCTGGCAGGGGAAGCACTCTTTGCCGGAGGTATATTCTTTCCCGATATCGAGCCCTTTGTAAGTTGCCAGCACGTGGGCATTAATGCCGAAACTTTTGAAGGTTGCTGCTATCAAATGCGACCCGATACGGTTCATCTCGGGAATCAGAACGACTTTGTCGCTCAATCTAAATTTACCAACGCTTTTTGTCAGCGATGCCGGATTTTTCTGATTTTTTGGTTTCATTTTGTTTTCCTCTACTCGTTGATGATCTGGAGTTGCGTTTGCGGTCGCAATTTATCCATGCTGTTTTCAATCACGTTCTGATAGGCTTCAATGCGCGTCATCACCCCGGCGGCCGCACTGTGCTCATCCAGCTCCAGGATCAGGTAGGGTTTGTCTGCCATAACGGATTTATAGAAGTGCTCGATGAATGAATCCGCTCCACAGCCAAAATTCGTCAGATGCAATCCAAAAGCATTATCAGTCGCGGCGATGAACTTGGCCGTTTTGAGGATCTGGGCCCCCAGCCCCCAGAACATGGATGGAAATTCGGTTAGATTAACGCTGGCCGTATCAATAAAATCCATTGGCAGAGCCGTCATTCCGATTTTGGCCAGGTTTTGACCGAGTCTTAAATTCAAGCGGTCATCATAAAGATTGTACGGGCGGCCGGTGACGATCAGCAGCGGCGAGCGGGGATCCAGTTTTTGAAGAATGCGTTTTCCCTGCTGCAGCATGTCGGCCACAAATTGTTGCTGGCGTCCGAGGGCATAGCGCAAAGACGCTTTGATCGCACGCCGGGATAATTTCAGGCGATCCCCGATTTGCTGATATAACTCTGCGGCCAGCATGTCGGGGCTATACTTGAGATGAACAACCGGATTTATAATTGCGGCCGGATCCAGACCCAATGCCGTGCGCACCATATAACCGTTGCTTTGAACCATGGGGCAGTAAAATCCGGTTTCAGAAGGCCTGGGTGTCGGCATTTTGATCAGACTGGGAATGAACAGATACTTTGTGTTGCCGGCCAGCCGGGCAATGTGGCCATAGGAAACTTTAACCGGGTAGCATACTCCGTCCACAGCCCGCTCGACGCCCTTTTTAGAGATCTTAGCGTTGGTGGGCGGTGTGAGCACCAGGCGCAACCCGAGGCGCTCGAAAAAATGCGCCCAGAGAATCGCGGTGTGGTGCCCGTAAAGCGCCCGCTGCATCCCGATTGTCGGCCGACCGTCGATTTCCAACACCGGTTTATCCTCCAGCGTTGAATACGCCCCGGCCATGTGGGTTTCCCACAGCATGCGTCGACGCTTGAAGAAATCTTCTTTTCTTTTGTTCCGGCTGCGGGCCAATTCATGGCGGCCACATTCACCGCCCCAGATACTGCGCCGGTCGTCGAACTTATAAATTTTGAGCTTGCACTGATTATGGCATCCGGGGTCGACGCGGCACACTTTTTCGGTAAAGTTCATGCGATCGTTGATGGCGCCGGGCATGCCCCTGAAGGTGCTGCAGGTGATGTTTTCGGTCTTCATTTTTTCCTGAACCGCAATGGCCGCACCGTAAGCACCGAGCACCTCACGGTGCGACGGAACCAGCAGGCCCCGGCCCAGCACGTTTTCAAAGGCCGCCACAACGCCTTTATTCAAAGAGGGGCCGCCTAAAAACATGATGCGTTGTCCGATTTTTCTTTTACCGACCACGCGGTTCAAATAATTGTGGACGATGGCATAACACAGCCCGGCCATCAGGTTTTCCCGGGTCGCTCCCTGCTGGTAATAGGCGACCAGATCGGATTCCATAAAAACCGTGCAGCGGTCGGTGAGCTTGACCGGGGCTGCGGCAGAAAGGGCGATATCCTGGAACTCGCCGACGATATTGATGCCATATTTATTCGCCAGTTCATGCAGGAAGCTACCGGTACCGGCAGCGCAAACTTTGTTCATGTCGAAATCCAGCGGGTTGGCGTTGACCAGCGAGATGTATTTGGCGTCCTGGCCGCCGATTTCAAAAATGGTGTCCACCTGCGGCTCCATTTCGACCGCGCCTCTGGCGTGGGCCGTTATTTCATCGATGATTAAATCGGTATTTAAAAAATCGCCGACAACGTAACGCCCCGAGCCGGTGGTCGCCACACCCTTGATGCGGATTCTGTCACCCAGTTCATCGACGATATGTTTTAGCAATCGCTGGGTAACTTCGACCGGTTTCCCCCGGGTGTGGACGTAATGTTTATGGATGAGCCCACGGTTTTCATCGATCAATGCGTACTTGGTGGTTGTCGAGCCGATATCGATGCCCAGGTAGGCCGGGGTTCTGAGCGCCAGTATTTTGCGGTTGGATTCGCGATCATCCGGCACCACGGTTTTTTTCAGGATCAGGGGCGGTGCCGCGGGCACCGCGATGGTCGTGTGCGCATTCAGTTTTTTGAGATCGGCAGGCGTAAAAATTTCTGACCGGTTGGATTCGAGTGCTTTGAGGGCCACGCCCAGCGCCCCGGTGGACGTGCTATGAGCCGGGACGACCAGATCGGGGTAGTAGGCCTTGGATGCTTTGACCTGCAGCGCATTTTTAGACAATCCGCCGATAAAGACAACCGGGTCTTTAAGCCTGCGATTGGCGACAATCGTGCTGATGTAATTGCGGGCGTTGCCGACATGCAAACCGTAAATGATGTCTTCCAGCTTTTCGCCCTTGTTTTGCAAATGGATCATGTCGGATTTGGTAAATACCGTACAGCGGCAGGCCACGTTGGCGGGCTTTTCACTTTTAAGACCGAGGTCGATGAAGTCATCCAGGATGTGATCGATATGACTCTGGGACGTCTGCTTGTTTTTTTCATATAAAGATGTTGCCAGGCGCTCGGCCTGCTGGTCGATAAACGATCCGGTGCCCGAAGCACAGGGCCCGTTGGCATTGAAATTTTCCAATTCCCATCCACCGGCATCGTGATAAATCTGCATTAAGGCGGTATCCTGTCCCCCCATGCAGATCAGACTCCTGGCCTCCGGCATGATATGCAGGACACCCAGCGCCTGACTGATGGTCTCAAACTCGTAAAAGACGCCCAGTTTTTCAGCCAGCTTTTTCCCGTGATTTCCGGTAAAAGAAATGGACTGAATATTGTTTTGCCCCAGCGTTGCTGCCAAATGCTCTGCCAGCTCTAAAAGCGCCTGATCAATTTTTCCAAAGTGGCGCTTGTACGGGGATTCAAAAACAATGTTTTTGTTCTGATCGATAACCATACAGTTTAGGCTGACCGAACCCACATCCATTCCGACGGTGACTTTTTTTGCCTTTGTTTTTTCCATTTTTCTATCCTGGCGTTATGGTTTAAGTTAAACGTCCATTCTGCTGCCATCGTCTACAATCCAGAGCAAGGGATGTGCCATCCAGCGATATATAGCTAAACCGCCTGCGAAGATATTTCAGAAACCGGCTAGGCGCTAAAGCGACCAGCAATAAGGTCTTAAATTACTTCAAATTTATGGATGGAATCGGTTCGGCTGAAGTGTTAAAAAAATTTGGCAGGTGGCGGGCGGCAGCGCAATGATGGCAAAATTCAATTCAGATAAGGGTGCAACCCATATTGACCGGATAGCGCACCTATCGAGCAGAAGCTTGATAAATCGGTGTGTTGGAACATCGGAGCACCTATTTACAACGCAAAAATAGTTGCAACGTTATCGGTTGGCAATCGTTCTTATTCAAATAGCTTTGTGAGCATCTATTGAAAATGCGAAAACAAAGGCAGAGCCGTGTCTGGCTCTGCCTGTTTTGAATTAATGCAATGAGGTGTTCTTTATTGCTTAGGTTTTAAGCGAATTTTGAAAGACAGGTCCAAATTTAAAAGTATTCGATCATGGATATCCTATTCTGGGAAAATTACAAAAAACAATGGGTCCCGCACAGTCCCGCTCGGGCGCGCTTTTTTAATTCGATGATTTGTACTCGGCGCCGCCATACTGCTCCTGATAATCCGAGACAATGGTCACGATATAGGCGCGCAGTGAAGCGTAAACCACCCGGGTGGAACTTCGCAACTTGCAGGCCTCGATGGTGCGTTCTTCTATCAAACGCCGGACCGTGCGGGTACTGCAGCTTAAAAGGTCCGCCGTCTCTGGTATCGATAAGAGTTGTTTTTTCATGGGGGCCATCCTT
>JAHEIW010000171.1 GCA_024639185.1 Deltaproteobacteria bacterium
GCGGTTTCTTTCAAACAATCCATGAGTTCTGCGATCTTAACACCATTCGGGCAGCGAGTGGTGCATGTCTCGCATGCCGCACATACCCAGATGGTTTTACTGGCCAATACCGTTTGCCGCTGCCCCACGATCACCAGTCGGATCAGTTCATCCGGCAACAGGTCCATGGCAAAGGTGACCGGGCAACCGTTGCTGCATTTACGGCATTGATAGCATGCGCTTGTATAAAATGGCCCGGATGCTTCTATTATGTCGAGAAATCGATAATCTGGTTTTAACGTTTCCTGTGGCATGCGCTTTGAACCATTTCCCCTGTACTTAAAAAAGCTTGCCCTTGAATATCTTATCAATGGCTTTAAGAGAGGCTTTGGGGAGCAGCGTTAAGTGATTGGAAATGACCGTTGTCTTACCTGAATTTGCACGAGTCCGCCAGAGGCAGAAAACTCGGCGGCTTTCGTATTCTCGATAATTTTCACGCACTGTTCAAATATTAAAATGGATGGCATTGTTCCTGTCAAGGGAAAAGCGGGCCAGCCGTTTTAGATATAGCTGCAATAATCAGGCTACCGGCCGCTAAAAAGCCACTTTGCCCATTTTCCTCTGTAATTTTAGGTGCATCTCCAAAATGGCACTGCACCGCATCTTTTTGTTTGGCGCCCGGTTGGAATGTGTGATAAAAACGAAACTTTCAGATTGGCGTGAACAGTTAAAACCATGAAATTAACAATTATCAAATATGTGCTTATCGGATGGGGACTGATTTTATTTTTCTCAGCTGTTGTCGCCTGGGGTGATGAATTGCCGCCATACTGCACTGAAGATCCCGCCCTGGCTCAGGAGTTGTCCGGCATGGGTCCGGTTATGGGGTTGGGATCTTCTGTGTCACACGGTCTGATGGCCCGCTCGGCATCTGAGGTTGTGTCCGATCAGCTTTGCCTGGGCAGTGACGGGCATGTGTTTCCCTGGTACTTTCCGGCCTCCCACCAGAAGGCCGCCAAATTTTATTACAAGCGCAGGCGACCCGGTCTGGTACTGGCGCTGGATGTCACCTATCACGACATGAAAGTTCTGGAGTATACCAGCGATAAAACAAAGGTGCTGGATATGCTGGTGCCGGCCCTGGCGCTGGATTGTGAGAGTGATCTTTATGATTGCTCTGAAAATGGAAATGAATCCTATGTCAAAAATGAAAACTACAAACCCATCGTCTTGCTGGGCGATCTTTTTTTTGAAAACCTGATCGACTGTACCCGGGGCAAACCACCGAAAGAATATCGCATCGAAAATGCTAAACCCAGACCCAAAAAATTGTGTTATGAGGAATACGAACGACTCAATCACCACCTGAGAAAACTGGTAGCGAAATATCCGAACGTTCATATTTTTCCCGCCAATCGCCTGTTTACGGCCCTGGTAAAATTTCCCCACCATGTTTTTTATGATGAAGGCGACCGGCAGACATTTTTCGCCAGAAATGAACTTACCTGGGATGGCTGGCATCCTTACACCGATCCGGGCAGCTATGTCTTTGCCAACCTGACCATCATGCAGATCAATCGTTTGATAGCCGAGGGCAAAATCAACGGCAGACCGATTCCACTCAGAACGCTTGCCGCTAAATATTTCGGCCCACCAACGGGTCTGATCATCCTGGTGCCGGATGGGTTTGCGCCCGAGACGCGACCGCAACTTGTGGGGCCTGCCGGGGACAAAATTAAATTGCGCTTTTCGCTCTCAAAACAATGGGCAGCGCGACATGGTGTCTTCAGCATCGGAAAGTCCTATTTTCGCGGTCTGGCCTTGTCATGGGAGCGCCTGGGCCCCAAACCGCTGATCATCCGCGCCGCATCTCACAGCGGAACAACCCTTGTCCTTTCAAAAAAGGATCAGGAACTTTTAGAGCGGCACTATCAAAAAGGAATCGCCCTGAAAGGAGGTTTGCTTCTTTGGGACCCATATCTGGATGAAGAATTTATTTCACGCGAAGATACTTTTTTTCTCAATCAAATTGAAAAAAATCCGGATATTCTCCGAACCCTTTCTCCATCACCGCCACCAGCAGCAGGCGATGCCCCGCCGTGGGACTATTAGCATTAGGTCCTATAAATAACTTACCATGTCCCACATATTTCTTTAATAATTTATCAACGCTAAAACTGTCATTGCGACCTGCCTGCCATCGCGAGCCGCTCAGGCGAGGCGGGCGGGACGTAGCGAAGCAATCCTTTTCGTCTTTAAAGCATTGGCATAACGGCCCTTTCATCAGATTGCGTCGTCGTTTCACTCCTCGCAATGACCTCAGTATTCCTATAATAATTGTAAATTATTTCTGGAATATGACAATAGGATATTATCCGGTAGGCCCATATTACTTAAAAGACAGAATCAGACCGATGGACAGAAGACAACTATAGATGAGTACCAATTTAGCTGTACTGGCCAGCACCTCATTGAGCACCGGTCCGCCGGTACTTATCCAGATGAGGCGGGTTAAATAAATCGCCAGGGGCAGGGAAAGGAGCGGCAGAATCACCCAGGCCGAACTTACGCCGCCCAGCCAGAGGATGAACGGAATGGCATATGCAATGGCGAGCAACAGCAGGTATTCAATTCTGGAGCCGCGTTCGCCGATCATGACCGCCAGGGTGCGCTTGCCGCTGCGGCGATCTGTTTGAATGTCCCTGAGATTATTCACAACCAGAATGGCGGTGATCAGCAGCCCCTGGAGGGCGCCCATCAGCAGGACCATCGGGGTCAGCTGCAGGGCCTGAACGTAGTAGGTGCCGCACACCGCCACCAGCCCGAAAAAGATAAACACAAAAAGATCACCCAGTCCATGCGACGCCAGCGGAAAAGGGCCTCCGCTGTAGGCCAGTGCGGCCGCAAAACAAAATAATCCAATTAAAATAACAGGCCAGCCACCCGCGCTTGCCAGATAGAGGCCCGGGATGGTGCTCAGAACAATGACAACCAGAATACCGGTTTTGACCTGTTGGGCCGGAATCAATCCGCTCTGGGTTACCCGGGGCGGCCCCAGGCGGTCCTGGGTATCAATGCCCTTGATATAGTCAAAATAGTCATTGGCCAGATTAACGCCGATTTGCAGGAGCAGGGCGACCATCAAGGCTGCAGCGGCCGGCAATAATGCAAATTGCCGATCGGCGATGGCCATTGCCGTGCCGACCAGCACCGGGGCGACGGCCGCCGGCAGCGTCCGGGGCCGGGCGGCCAGCATCCAGGCTGCTGTTTTTGAAATATTTCCAGAATCTTTTTTAATCATATTGCTGAGGGGTCAGAATAATTTTATTCTTCGGACCGGTAGCGATTCACTTTCAGTTCCAGATGGTAGATGAATAAATACAGGATCAAGCCCAGCAACCCCATGGCCAGGATGCCGGCATACATCTCCGGATACCGCAGCACCTGGTAGGTTTCGACGACGATAAAATATCCCAATCCGTAGGTTGTCAACGACTGCTCGGCAATAAACAGGACCGCAACTGCCGTTCCAACTGATACGCGCAATGCTGTCAGCACGGCCGGTAATGAGGCCGGAAAATACACATAGCGGAAGAGCGCCCGGCGGCCGGCCCCCAGTGAGCGCACGGACAGAATCAATTCCGGGTGCAGATTGGCGGCTTCATCCCTGACGACAACCAGGATCTGAAAGAAAATGATTAGAGCGATCAAAAAAATTTTGGAGATATCGGTGATGCCCATTAAAACATAGATGACCGGTAAAAACACAATTTTAGGGATGGGATACACAATGGCAATCAGCGGCGCGAAGATGCGATTCACCTGGGGCATCTGTCCCAGGCCGAGCCCGATGGGCACCGCGCTGACAACGGCCAGGGCAATGGCTGCCAGAACGCGGCCGCTACTGGCCAAAAAGTGAATCCCCAACTCGCCGAACAACGAACCCGCAAAAATCGGTAACACCTGAAACGGAGAGGGCATGATGGGTCGATGGATCACCCATGCCAGCACCTGCCAGATGGCAAAAAACATTAACAGGCCGATAAGGATGGCGCGATTATTTAAGCGGTTGTTCATGTTAGTGACCCCAGTAACTGACGGACGTCTTCGCAGGTCTGCTGAAATTCATCTTGCATACGACCGGCGCTTAAGCCCGCGCAGGTATTTTCGATCAGCTGGGCTTTTCGATTACAGCCTTTTGCCAGGACCAGGATTTTTTGACCCATGACCACAGCAACTTCGATGTCGTGGGTAACAATGACATAGGTTAAATCCGTCACAGCGTGTAAATCGATGATGAATTTTTGCAGGTCTTCGCGCGTCGGTGCATCCAGGGCAGAAAACGGCTCATCCATCAGCAGCAGGTCCGGTTTCATGGCCAGAGTGCGCGCAATGGCTGTTCGTTGACGCTGGCCGCGGGAAAGCTGCAGGGGATATTGGTCGCGCAGGTTTTCAATTCCCAATTTTGCCAGCCAGTCGTCCACCCGTTGATCGGCTTCGTGAGCGCTGATATCTTCATTGACCGGCGTGTGCCGGCCGTCAGATCCGTAGAACCCCCAGATGGTCAGCCCCAGGCGGGCATTTTCTCTGACCGTTTGCCACGGCAGTAAGCCGTGATCCTGCAGTACCAGTCCGCTACGAGGTCGGGGCCGTTTTATCGGAATTTGATCGATGCGGATGCGACCGGACTGCGGGTGGCGCAAGCCGGCCAGTAGATACAGAAGGGTTGTTTTGCCGCAGCCTGATGGGCCGATGATCGAAAGCGCTTCACCGCGTTCGATCTGAAGGTCATAGCCCTGAAAAATGGAGGGCTGCCCGCTGTAGGCAAAGGTTAGGTCTTTGATCGAAATCATCGGGTCGTTTTTGCTATTTCCCCTCGATATTTCTTTAAGGCAAAAATTCGGCTGTAATGGAGTCCTTATAATGAATGGGTGCTTTTAAGAGCCCTTTTGACACCATCCAGTTCATGACATCTGCCCATTGCTCGGCGCTGGGAACCTCCCCCAGCGGAAAGGGTGGAATACGATAGGTTTGCTGGATGTTTTTAGGAACCCGGATTTTTTGCAGCAAAAGGCTGCGAAAGGACTCCGGGTTCGCGTTGATATCCTGCGCGGCGTGATTCCAAGCCCTTAGAAACTGACGCACGGCTTCGGCCTTGGTTTCGATGGCATCCAGGTGGAAACTCAACACACTGACACTATACTGTGGATAAGCTGAATCATCGATTACCGGGCCGGCGCCGGCTTCAATTGCGCTTTTGGCCAGCGGATCCGGCAGGGTGGCCGCCTTCAATTGGCGTTGCAGCAACAATTGATAGCGCTCCGGTATGACCGGGACGGATTTTTTAAAGATTTGAGCTGTCGTCAGACCGGCGGCCATCATTAAACGATCGGTGACGTATTCGATGATGGTGTTCTTGGAGACGCCAATAGGAATTTCTTTCAGATCGCCCGGGACTTTAAGGTTGCTGCCGGGCGCCGCCAAGACGCGAAACAGGGGATAGTGCGGATAGGCTTTGCGGGCCGATGAAATGATTTTTACCTGGATGCGCTCACGATTGAAGTTAGCGCTGGAGGCCATTTCGTTAAGCATGCCGTCAACGGCACCGGATTGCATCAGCTGGTCTCTTTCCAGCCCGCTGCCCACCGGTACAGCGGTGACCGCAACGCCATAACGATCAAAATAACCTTGCGCCTCAGCCACGTAAAAGGGAAATGTATCTAAAATGGGCAATAGTGCAATTTTAAGTGAATTTTTCTCTGAATTTCCCTGCGCGCACAGCCCCATCGAAAAGCCGGCCGTTATCATCAGTCCAATCAACAAACCGCTGACGAGCACACTTTTAAACCGCATTTTTCGAATCATAAATGTACCATCACTTAGCGTATTTTGGCTCTCAATATCAAAAAAGGGGCTAGGGTGTAAAGAAATTATAACCTGAATCTTGCATGAAAATAGATGAGAAAATTTATATTATTTCAATCGGATAATAATCTTATTTATTTCTCATCTATTTTCACCCTTGAGACAACGCGGCAAGCCGGAGGCTTCCATCTGCTGCGTTATTAAGGACGAGGCATAGTTTGACTATAGCCTCGGCCTTAAATGCCTTGCATATGAAAGCCTCTGACTTGTGCAAAATCCAGGTATAGGGATGTTATCCGGTTAGCTATATGAAATTGTTTTTTTGAAAAACCAAACTGGGTTTAGAACCTCAGATTTTGTTCGACAACAAGGCCGTGAGGATGAGAACGAGCGCCGCGTACACGGTCATGTCATTTCCTTGCGGGCGATATGAATTACATGGTGCATGCGGTCCGATATTTAGGATGTGACTTACGAAGCTGCTAAATCAATGCTACGTTCAAATCATCCTAAATATCGAACCCCGATCAGGCTCGGAGGCAGCTTTTCCCTATATCGCCCTTCAGAAAATAACATGACCGTTTCTGCGATCGAAATACTGAAACCGGGTTTAGAACCTCAGATATAGTAAAAGCGGTCTTAAAAGTATGAAAGCCTCCAACTTGTGCAAAATCCAGGTATAGGGATGTTATCCGGTGAGCTATATGAAATTGTTTTTTAGAGGAGGCCGGCCGCTTGCATAATATCCGGCACCTTCTCTTCCTTGCCGATGGCCATGATATGCACGCCGTCGCACATATTTTCTTCATGAATGCGTTTAATCATGCGGCCGGTGATTTCAATCCCTTTAGCCAGCGCCTGGCCTTTGGGTGCGGATGCCATTTCATCAATCAGATCCTGTGGAACAAAAACCCCGGCAATA
>JAHEIW010000057.1 GCA_024639185.1 Deltaproteobacteria bacterium
ATTTTATCGACGGCCAACCCCAGAACCGGGGTCTGATGACGATTGAAGACATCTCCACCTCAGGGGTGAAGATTAAATTGAATGTGAAACAGAATTTTGCCATCGGCGATCAGATAAAGGTCGAGTTTCACCTCGATGACGCTCAGCGGACATTGATTAAAAAAACAGTCATTATCAGAAATCAGCGCGATCAGTTTATCGGCGCTGAATTTGCGCCTTTTGAAACCGTTGACAAAGCATTGGGATTCTACCTGTTCAGTTAATACCTGAGTCTTGCATGAAAATTAGAATCTATCTCAAAAATGCATCTAAACACCCAAAGGCTGTGTTATGCATGATAAATGGATCACACATCTATTTTTGAAATAGCTTCCAATTATACATTTACACTTATCTCAACGACAGCGCGTCCAACAATTATGGTATCTCATGCTGTATGTGCTATCAAGATTCTTGAGATGAAAATCATTTTATCGCATTCATTTTAATACCAGGTTAACATAGTAATATTGTAACATACCTGATAGTCTGCTAGAATTATGTGTTTTCACATGTCTCATTTTCCGCTCGGAATCTATCCCCATGAAAAATAGATGCCCCTGGACCGGCAGCGATCCGATCTATATAAAATATCATGACAGCGAGTGGGGGATTCCCCTGCACGATGACCGCAAATTATTTGAGTTTTTGATACTGGATGGCTTTCAGGCCGGTCTGAGCTGGATTACCATTTTAAAAAAGCGGACAAACTTTCGCAAAGCCTTTGATCACTTTGATGCCCGCAAGATAGCCGTTTATGATAATCGTAAAATCAGGCAATTGACTGCCAATAAAGGGATTGTTCGCAACAGGTTAAAAATTGAAGCTGCTGTTCAAAATGCCAGATCCTATTTGGGCATCTTTGACGAATTTGGCAGTTTTGATGATTACATCTGGCAATTTACCGGCGGCAAGACAATTCGAAATGCCTGGCAGACGATAGACCAGGTCCCCGCCTGGACCAGCGAATCAACTGCGATGAGTAAGGATCTGATGCAAAGAGGGTTCAAATTTGTGGGACCGACGATCTGTTATGCGTTTATGCAGGCAGCCGGGATGGTTAATGATCATCTGGTTAGTTGTTTCCGATATCACCAGGTCTAAAACCTATCCCAAAAATGCATCTAACGCCCAAGGGCTGTGTTATCCAGGATAAATGGATGACTCATCTATTTTAACAAAAACTAAGGTGCGCCTAAAACCGATTCAAAATGCTCGAATACTAGCGTGTATGCTCCACTTTTGAATCGGTTTTCGCCTTGCCCTTGGACGTCATCTACTATTTTTGAGACAGGTTTAGATCCTAAAAATAAAGTTTAAGGAGGGCAGTGTAGAAGTTGTTTTTTGGGGCAATAGATGAATAAGATGCTATAATCGGCCTCTCCATTAACGTTTATTGCATGAACTGCTTATCGTTCGAATTAAAAATTATATTGAGACGATCAAAGACGGCTCTCCAGCCATTACCATAAAACGGCAGTTATAAAGAGGGTTACAACAATGGCATACTGTTCAGCGTGCGACAAACATCACAATGTTGGTTTCATCTCCACCCGGTTTGCCGGGACAGACGGCGTTTCGCTGGAAACGGACAAATGGGCCAGTGTTTTTGAAAAAGCCGGTTTCACGTGTTTCTATTTTGCCGGAGAAATCGACCGGCCTTCACAATGTTCTTATCTGGTGAAAAAAGCCCATTTCAAGCATCCGGACATCGTAGATGTTTATCGCAACTGCTTTGGCGCCAGCGCACGCGGCCGCTATGTGACTCGCAAAATCTATGAGCTCAAGCGGCATCTTAAGGATCAGCTGTACAAGTTTATCGAAAAGTTTGAGCTTGATCTGCTGGTTCCCGAAAATGCCTTAACCATACCGCTGAATATCCCTCTGGGAATCGCCCTCACTGAAGTCATTTCTGAAACCGGCATGCCCACCATTGCTCATCATCATGATTTTTTCTGGGAAAGACAGCATTTCATGATCAATGCCTGCTGGGAGTATCTGAATATGGCATTTCCACCGCATTTGCCCTCAATTCAACACGTGGTCATCAACTCTTCGGCGGATAATCAATTGAGTTTGCGCACCGGTATCTCGGCGACCATAATTCCCAATGTAATGGATTTTGATAGCCCGCCGCCGGTGTCCGGTAATTTCGAATCCTGTGCTCTGGAGCCCGGTGATGCGCCCCCTCCCGCTGACACCTATGCCGCCAATGTGCGCCGCGACCTGGGTGTTGCCCATGATGAACTGCTCATTTTGCAGCCCACCCGGGTCGTCAAACGCAAAGGTATCGAACATGCCATTGAATTGGTTAACCGTCTGGGCATGAAAGCCAAGCTTGTCATTTCACATGCGTCCGGGGACGAAGGCTATGACTATGAACGCAGGGTAAGAGAATATTCCAAGTTGATGAAAGTGGATACTTATTTTGTCGCCAACATCATCAATGAGCAAAGGGGTAAAACCAAAGGCGGGCGCAAGATTTATACGCTGGAAGATATTTACCCGCATGCAGATCTGGTGACCTATCCGTCTAATTTTGAGGGATTCGGCAATGCCTTTCTTGAGGCGATTTATTTTTGCCGACCTATCGTTGTCAATACGTATTCCATTTACACCATTGATATCAAACCCAAAGGGTTTTCCGTTATCGAAATTGATGGCTATGTCACCGATGAAGCTGTCCGTAAAACCAAAAAAGTTTTGACCAGCCCCGAGCTGCGCAGTAAAATGGTCACCCACAATTATCAAACGGCCAAAAAATATTACAGTTATAAGGTTCTGGCGAAGAAACTGGGTGACCTGATCGCCGACTGCACCGGCTGCCAGAGACTGTTAAATCGTGCTTAAGTGAAGATGCAATCTGACGCATGAGGGGTGTTATCATTGCTGCTTTAAGCAAACAAAAAACGCCTGCAGTTTGTCACCACAACTCCAGGCGTTCGTTATTTGAAATCACATTATAGTGTTTAACTGATAAATGCAGTTGTTATCCAAAATCCGCAATTCGCAATCCGCAATCCGCAATCCAAAATCCAAAATTAAATCTAGTCCCCCATCTTTGCCATATAATCGTCATACATGGTTTCCAGGGCCAGTTTGTGTTTGGCTTCTTCCTGGCAAAGGACTTTAAACAGCTTTTTGCTTTCATCCGTATCAGCCTGCTCCAGGAAATCGTTGTACAGTTTCAAGGCTTTTTCTTCCCGTTTCATGGCCAGCAACAAAATTTCATTGTAGGGCATATCTTTTTCATAGTTCAAATCCACCAGATAATTACTGCGCTTGATATCGGTGATCCACTTTAACTGATAATCCTGCAAGCTTTCGGAAACCCCTTTGGATTTAAATTCCAACAGTATCTTCTCATGCTTCTTTTCTTCTGCGGCAAACTCGGCAAACATTTGTTTCGAACCAGAAAAGTCCTCCTCCTCATCACTTATTTTTTGATAAAATTCTGCTGCCTCCCGCTCCTTATCAATTGCAAAATCAACAATAGCCTCTAAATTTTCAAATTCCATTAGGATCTCCTTTCTATTTCCAAATATTATTCGTCTTATAGTGGTTGTCAAAAAAACGTTCCGATTGCGGAACGCTTTTTTGCTACAACACTTATGCCGCCATCCTTTTTTGCGTTATTCCGAACATTAATATGACAAGCGGTATATAATCCCTTTACTTCGAAAAGGTGTCTGGTAAGTTCAACTAATATAATAATTTTTTATGGAGATGCATCCCCAATTAACAGATTCCATCATCCGTTCACTTATAACCCTGCGGCTCATAGCAAGAATCAGATCATATTTCAACTTGAATGGGCTTAAGAGAACTTGCAGAAGAACCAGCGACCTGCATTTTAGATGAGTGTTGGAAATTACAAAAGCACTGATGGAATTTGCAACATATTTATAACTAAATAAAATTAATGGTAATTTTTTTACTTATATGCCGTTTGGCGAATAGCAGACTTCTCCGGTTGTAGAATTTCCCGACAGCGTTAAACACAGAGCCTTATCATCTAATTCAAGTCTAATTGTAAAAAATAAGTAATGATTACAGATGAATATAATTTAAATGCCTTGCCCATCCCGTATCTGGCATACGGATTGCTCTATAGTGTATCAAAATGAAAAAAATATAGCAAAGGAGCGAGAAAATGGCTGAAAAAAAGAAAAGCGTGCAGAGAAGTCAGGTTGGATTTGGATCGACTTACCAAAAAGCTCAAGCCGGCAGCGGCGACAAACAGCAAGGCGTTGCAGCTGTTCTTGGCGGCCAGGTTTGGCTGGTGAAACCGGACAAAAAGGCCAAGACGGCCAATCCCTGTCTGTGGATGCAGGCCGGTGTCGTTAAATTTAAAAACTGTGACAATTACTATGATTGCACCAGCTGCAAATACGATCATGCCATGGATAACAAAGTTGCCAAGGGCAAACAGATCAGCTGGCAGGAAGCCATGAAAAAGCGACCGGATCTGGATCGGGTTTGCCGTCACAGCCTGACGCATCGCATCGAAAAGCGGATGTGTGCCTATGATTATGAATGCGCCAAGTGTGACTTTGACCAGTACTTTGAAGATATCTGGACCACCAAAGCCAAAGCACTGCCCGGTGAGGTTCAACAAATTAAAGGTTTCGATGTCCCCATGGGGTATTACTTCCATAACGGGCATGCCTGGGCCCGCATTGAAAGCGGTGGTTATATCCGCGTGGGCCTGGATGATTTTGCTCTTAAAATGCTGGGGCAGGCCGATGCACTCGACCTGCCGCTGATCGGCAAAGAGTTAGACCAGAGTAAAGTCGGCTGGGGGCTGAAGCGCAAAGATAACCTGGCCGACGTGCTTTCTCCGGTCGATGGCGTCATTATGGAGGTCAATGCAAAGGTCCGGGAAAATCCCATGCTGGCGAATAACGAGCCTTACGGCGACGGTTGGTTGTTTATGGTTCGCACACCGGATGTCAAAGGTACCATGAAGCAATTAATGGTTGATCAGGACAGCCTCAGCTGGATGAATACCGAGGTCAGCGAGCTGGAGGGCATGATTGAAGAAGTTGCAGGTCCGCTGGCAGCCGATGGTGGTTATCTGGCAGATGATATTTACGGGAATCTGCCTGATCTGGGATGGAAAAATCTGACGCAAAAGTTCCTGCGTACTTAGTTATCCGTTATTCGTTAATGGGTCTTTCAAATAACCAATAACCATTAACTTTACCTATAAGGATACCGGGGACGCACAATGAGCTCTCAGCAATTAAAAAACCAAACCACCCAAAATGAGCGATCGTGTATCTGGATGCAGGCATGTGTCGTGCGCCACAAGTTTTGCCGGCTCGAATATCAGTGTGCAGCCTGTGCCTACGACCGGGCCATGCGCCGCACAGCTGCGGAAAACCAGCAGATTCGGGAAAAAGGCAGGGTCCCAAAAGGCAACCGCGGCCGAATTGTTTTCTGGAAGGACAAATTGCGGGAATTGCCGGCCTGGAAACAGCCCTGTCTGCACCACATGATTGGCCACATTGAATTCCGCGCCTGTACCCATGATTATCAATGCGGCAATTGCGAGTTCGATCAGTATTTCAATGACCAGTTTGCCGTACACGCCGTGGTCCAGCCGGTGGACGTCCTGGATGTCAAGGGATTTAAGATCCCGCATGGTTTTTACCTGCATCCGGGGCATACCTGGGTCAAGATCGAAGAAGGATCGACGGTGCGCGTTGGTCTGGACGATTTTGCGCTGCGCCTGCTGGGGCCGCTGGATCAAATTGAAGCACCTTTGATGGGCAAACAATTGGAACAGGGTCGAAAGGACATATCTTTGCGGCGGGCGGGAAACGATGCCAAGTTAATTTCCCCGGTCAGCGGAGTGGTCACCGATATTAATCCGGTTCTGCGCGAACGCGGCAGCCGAAGCAGTGAAGATCCTTACAGCGAGAGCTGGATTTTGCGTCTGCATTGCGCCACTTTGCGCCAGGATCTTAAAAACCTGATGATCGGTGATCAGGCCGGCGAATATATTGACGACGAAGTCAATCGCCTATACGAGGTCATTGAGGAAACCGCGGGTCCGCTGGCCGCTGACGGCGGCTACCTGGGTGAAGACATATTCGGCAATATGCCCCAGCTCGGCTGGCGAAAACTGACCCGGGAATTTTTAAGAACCTAACATGTATTCAGCCATTGGGTCTAACATCCGCTGAAGGGATGTCAGACACGCGCTCAACATTAAGGGATTACAGTTCTTGCTGTAATCCCTTTGCTATAAATGCGCTGAATCCCACTCAACCGCATTATCTGCCTTGAGCGTCATCTGCAATATTGCCAGGCATCCTCTTCGCGTATATCGCGCATAAAAACCAGGGCGGCCAGCGAGCGTTCGTACGGGATAACGCTGACATTCAATTCGACTTCAATTGTCGACCCATCTGAATGCATCACCTGCGATTTATATACCCGGGGCAAATTGAGACCCGCGATCCGTTCGGAATATCGGGTCGTATTTTTAATAAATTCTTTTTCTGAAATAAATTTTTTTAGGTGTGCGCCAATCAGGTCTTTCTTTGAAAGGCCAACCATTTTGCAAAACGCGGGATTTGCATACTTGACTTCAAAATCGTGGATGATTGCAATTCCATCTCTGGCGTGCTCAACCAGAGAACGATAGGTGTCGTCAATATCCTTGCGCTTTTGAATTTCTGCCTGCAGCTCGCCCATGCGCGTTTCAGCGTTTTTATTAAGATGTTGCCGATAACGCTTTAGCTCCATCTGCGTCCGGATGCGGGCCTTAACGACAGATGGTTGAAACGGTCGGGTTATGATATCTGCGGCGCCCAGATCAAATACCCTGGCAACCGTATCTTCGCTGCCTGCTTCGCACAGAAAGATAATCGGAATACGGTTCGTCGTGTTATTGGCCTGAAGCCTGCGGCAAACCACGGCCAGGTCAGCAGCCGGCATCGTGTCGCTTAGCAGGATGGTTTCCGGGGATTTTGGTGCCAGGGCAAGCCGGATGGTTTCTTGTGCATCCGCGGCGACTGTTACCTCGTAGTGCTCGGCTAGAATCGCCCTGAGTGCGCTAACATTTTGCGGATTAGCATCGGCAATCAATACAACCTGTTTTGCTGGCAAGCGATCCATAATGTTGGGTGGCAATTGAACTGCATTTCAATGGTATGGTGAATACAAGCGTGTCGGACCCATTCGCTAAGTGGAATGTATATCAATATCCGCACGGATTGTAAATAAAGGCTGTTTTGCGGCTATCTACATTAAAGGCGATAATCCCAGCAACTTCTTCGCTTCTATTTGCAAACCGACCTTAAAATAATTAGACCTATTTTCCTTCAAGTCTCTTAATATCATCTTCCAACAGAACCCTGCAATAGCGGCACAGCTGGTCAGATTTACGGTCGACATCACCCTCATTGCGGCAGTAATGCATCAAACAGGTATGTTCCCGACAATGGCGCAATTTGAACGTATGGCCTAGCTCGTGAATGGCTTCTTTGATGATGCGGCTTAAAAAAGGCTCCTGGGTGTTCAGTGAACGATGCCCCTCATTGAGCCGAATGGTGGACACCATGCAGGCCTTGCCGCCCAGCTGGGCTTCTCCGTAAACGTGGGTTAGAATCGGGATGAACAAATCCACCTGCACCAGTGCCAGCACTTTGATCGCATCGGCCGGAGCCCTGCGGGCCAGTTCGTCCAGAATGGGAGTGGAATGATATTGTTTGCGATTGGGATGAAACGCAAATTCGATATCTTTCAACAGGGGTTGGATATCGGTGGTAAAGGCGTAGATTCGCTTGATTTCCTCGCTGATCCGATCCAATAATTCTGGCGTAAAATCTCCGATGGGGGAAATGACGATCGTATGTGGGGATAGCGGCCTCAAGTTATCTTTTCAATGTCGTACCGTTTGATTTTGCTGTAGAGAGTGGAGCGATCGATCCCCAGGATTTTGGCGCTTCTGGCGATGTTCCATTGATTTTCGGTCAGCACGCGCTCGATGTGGGTCTTTTCCACATCCTTGAGCGAATGGGCTCTGACCGCCGGCGCAGGTTCATGGCAGAAAATGGGTAAATTTTCGGGTAAAATTTCACGCTGCCGGCCGACCACAACGGCACGCTCGATGGCATTTTCCAGCTCGCGGATATTTCCCGGCCAATCATAGATCATCATTTCATCCATGGCTTCGCGGCTGATGCTATCAATGGGTTTATTGGTTTCCTGCGAAAACCGATACAGAAAATGTTCCGCCAGAAGCGGAATGTCTTCTTTGCGCTGACTTAAAGAAGGCATGATAAAAGAAATGACATTTAAGCGGTAAAACAAATCTTCTCGAAAATCACCGGATTTGATGGCGGTTTCCAGATCTCTATTCGTAGCGGCAATGACCCTGAAATCGACTTCAATGGGCTGGGTGCCGCCCACGCGATAAAACACTCGATCCTCCAGCACCCGCAAAAGGTCGATTTGCATCCGCATACTGATTTCACCGATTTCGTCCAAAAACAGGGTGCCGCCGTGCGCCAATTCCAGCCGGCCTTTTTTGGTTTCTTTAGCGTCGGTGAAGGCACCTTTTTGATGCCCGAACAATTCGCTTTCCATCAGGTGCTCCGGAATGGCGCCACAATTTACCGTCACAAACGGGCCGTTGCGGCGGGAGCTGTTGGTATGAATGGCTTTGGCCGCCAACCCTTTGCCGGTACCGGTTTCGCCGGTAATCAGGACGGTTGAGTCCATGGGTGCCACATCACAAATAAGGTCAAATATTTCCTGCATCGGTTTTGCCTGGCCGATCATGCTTTCAAAGCGGGTGCGGTCTTTGTACTGCTCTTTCAGGTATATGTTTTCACGCGCCTGCTCCTGATGCTGGACAATTTTTTCAATCAGTACGCCCAGTTCGTTGGGATCAAACGGTTTGAGCATATAGTCAAAGGCCCCGTCTTTCATGGCCTCGATCGCTGAGGGAATGGAGCCATACGCGGTAATCATGACAACTTCGGCATCCGGGTCGGATTCTTTGACCTTGCGCAATACATCCAGGCCGCTGATTCCTTCCATTTTGATATCCACCAGCAGAATGTCAAAATGGGTCTCTTCTATTTTTTCGAGTGCTTCCTCGCCGCTGGCTGCGGTCTGGACGGCGTGGCCGTCGCGTTCCAGCCAGCCCGCCAGAGATTCGCGCATGATGAGTTCATCATCGACAATCAGAATCTTAATGTTGCTCACTGAGACCTCCCTGCGAGTCAAGTTTCTGCGAGACCGGCTCTAACGGCAGCTTAATGTTGAAACTGGTGGTGCCATCACCGGTATGTGATTCAACATAAATGGAACCGCCGTGCTCCTGTATAATGCCATAGGCCACTGACAGGCCCAGCCCGACGCCCTTGCCCTTTTTTTTGGTCGTAAAAAAAGGCTCAAACAGCTTTGATAAATCCTTGTCCGGAACACCGACACCGGTGTCTTTGAAATTGACAAGCAATTTGTCGTCGCGCAACGAATGTCGGGTTGCGATCCGCAGCTGACCGCCGCCTTTGGATTCCATGGCTTCGGCGGCATTGGAAACCAGATTCATGAATACCTGCTGAAGTTGGTCCTCGGAGCCGACAAGTTCCGGCAGGTCCGGATCAAGCTCTGTCTCCACTTTTACACCATTAATTTTGAGCAGATTTGCGTTTAAAAACAGCGTCTGTTCGATCAGGCGATTGAGGTTGACGCGTTTGAGCTCCATCTTAGATTGGCGTGAAAAAGCCAAAAGATTGGACACAATCCTGCTGGTGCGCCGGGTTTCGGTTTCCATGAGTGTTAGATATTGATTGAACCGATCGATTTGTTCCGGACCGATGGTATCTTCTTCAACCATGCGTTTCATCAACATGATCAAATTCAGGATCCCGGCGATGGGATTATTTATTTCATGTACCACGGACGCAGAAAGTTTGCCCAATGACGCCATTTTGTCCTGATGGAGCAGTTTCTTATGCGATTCTTTAAGCTGCCGGGTGCGTTCATCAACCATTTGCTCCAGTCGGCGGGTGATTTCCTCTTCTTCCTTTTTGTGCTGGGTAATATCCCGGCTGATATGGATAAATTTGGAAACTTTGCCGTCTTTTTCCCAGATGGGATATATGTTGACTTCATAATATCGGTTTTGACCGTCGGGCATAATACGAGTCTGGATTTGCCGAACATGGCGTTTGTTGCGCACGACATCCTGCAAGGGGCAATCCGTGCGGCCATCATTACAGGGGTGGTCGATTTTATGATAGACCTGGTGGCATTTTTTACCGATCACGTCAGCGGCGCTATGTCCCATCTTATTTAAAAATGAACTATTGGCTTCCAGAATTTCCATTTCGGGCGTAATCACCAGAATAAAATCATCAATTCCGTTTAAGATGGTTTCCATTTCCTCGGTGCGATCGCGTAATTTTTGTTCTTCCTGACCGATGGCCTTCCAGAACATGCGAAACACCTGGTATGATAAAATTCGGATGCGAGAGGGACGGGTATGCAAAATATTTTTTAAGATTTCGGGCTCGGGGGTCAGGATGATGATCAGATGGATGCTGTAGCGTCGATCATACAACTGCTTGTAATCATCAAACGTTAAAAGGCCTAATTGGCTGGCAAGCTTGCGGCCGGGACTTTCTGGGTCCGGATCGGCCACGGCCAAAATGGGGGCCACCATTTCGTCCTGCTCATATACAGCGGTCGTTTTTTCAAGAATCTCCTTGCACAGATCCCCGCCGCCGACCAGACCGATGCTAATGATTGAAGGCTGTTTGTGTGGCATTAAAAGGGTCCCCGGAATGAATGCTATTCGGATAAAAAATGTGTTTTGCCAGCTCAAGCGTTGACGCCAATAGCTCGCATGCATAAAACTTAAAATATATCACGCACACCAATCTGTTTCAAGCGCATTTTTAATCGGCAGACGCCTCAAACCGGTTCAATTTAATGGCCTTTGAGCGGGTGGTTTAGGTACAAATATCGGTTGACAAATTAAACGAAAACAAGTAAATTCGCTCCTTCGCGCCATTTCGGCCTAAGGGGTGATCCGGTCTGACGGAGGTCGGTGCGCGCTGTTTTTACAATAAACATAAGCATTCCAAAAGGATCTAACCTATTGAATAATCTTAATTTATAGGTAGCACAGGTTTGCCCCGCCTCAAAGCGGAATGTTGTTGCTGAATTGGAGTTTATGAGCATTGATTGCGAATGCGGATCATCTCTATCGGAACGTAAATCTAAATCAAATTCTGCGTAAGGAGTAAGACGGTATGACGGACAAAGTCCAAGGATCTGTAATGGTTGTCGGCGGCGGAATCGCCGGGATGCAGGCCTCGCTGGATCTGGCCAATTCCGGCTATCTGGTTCATCTGGTTGAACGTTCATCTGCCATTGGCGGGTTGATGTCGCAGCTCGACAAGACATTTCCCACCAATGACTGTGCGATGTGAATTATTTCACCTAAACTGGTCGAGGTCGGCCGGCATCTTAACATTGAGCTTTTAACCAACAGTGAATTATTAGAACTTGAAGGCGAACCCGGTAATTTTAAGGCCCGGATACGTCAGAACGCACGCTACATCGATCTGGATAAATGCACCAGCTGCGGCGAGTGCACCACGGTCTGCCCGGTAGATCTTCCCAGCGAATATGACGAAGGTCTGTGTACCAAAAAAGCCACTTTCAAACAATATGCCCAGGCGATTCCCGGCGCCTATGCCATTCAAAAGGCCGATAAGGCCCCCTGCCGCCTGGCCTGTCCGGGCGGGCTCAATGTCCAGGGCTACGTGCAAATGGTCAAAGAGGGCAAATATAAAGAAGCCCTTGAAATTATTATGGAAGATCTGCCGTTGCCCGGTGTGCTGGGCCGTATCTGTCCCCATGGGTGCGAGGATGCCTGCCGCCGTTGTGAAGTGGAATCACCGGTGGCCATTCGGGATTTAAAACGCCTGGCAGCCGACAAATTTGATCCCCGCCAGGTGGAAATCAAATGCGCTCCGTCCAAAAAAGAAAAAGTGGCCATCATCGGCTCCGGTCCCGCCGGGCTATCCTGTGCCTATCATCTGGCCAAAAAAGGCGTTTTAGCGACCATTTTCGAATCTTTGCCGCAAGCGGGCGGAATGCTCAGGGTCGGGATCCCCGCCCACCGTCTGCCCCGCGAAGTTTTGGACCAGGAAATTGAAGTGATTACCAATCTGGGCGTAGAGATCAAAACCAGCACAGCGCTGGGAAGTGACCTTACCATCGATGGTCTGCTTGAAGACGGGTACAAAGCGGTTTACCTGGCCATCGGCGCCCACAAGGGGATCGAACTGGGCATTCCCGGGGAAAAAACCAATGGCGTGCGCCAGGGTGTCGAATTCCTCAAAGAGGTGAATTTGACCGGTAAGACCGATACCGGCAAAAAGGTTGCTATCATCGGTGGCGGAAACGTGGCCATCGATGTCGCCCGCTCAGCCGTGCGGCTGGGTGCCGAAAAGGTCAACATCGTTTACCGGCGCACGCGCAACGAAATGCCGGCCTGGGAAGAAGAAATCCAGGCGGCAGAAGATGAAGGTGTCGAGATTACCTATCTGTCTGCACCGCAGGAGGTGTTAACGCGCGATGGCCAGGTGGTGGGCTTGCGCTGTATCCGCATGGAGCTCAGCGAGCCCGACTCTTCGGGGCGCAAGCGGCCCATTCCGATTCCCGGAAGCGAATATGAAATCGAAATCGATCAGCTGATACCCGCCATCGGGCAACGCCCCGATCTGTCGGCCCTGGAAGATATCACCGGGTTGACCTACACCCGCTGGGGGACCACGGAAGTCGATTCGGTGACCTATGCCACCGAGCACGATGGGGTCTTTGCCGGCGGCGACCTGCAGACCGGCCCCTGGGTGGCCATCGGTGCGATTGGGGCCGGCAAAGAAGCGGCCGAATCCATTGTGCGCTACGTCGAAGGGCATGATATGGCTGCAGGCCGCGAGCCGGTGGTCAACGAGAACCCGGTTTTTCGGCCCATTTCCGAAGACGAACCGATCGTCGAGCGTGCCAGGATGCCCGAGCTGGCGGTCAGCAAACGCCAGGGTAATTTCGATGAAGTCGAACTGGGCTATGCCGAAGAAAAAGGCCAGGCTGAAGCGGCGCGTTGCCTGAACTGCGGATATTGCTGTGAGTGCTATCAGTGTGTGGAAGCCTGTCTGGCCAACGCGATTGACCATAGCCAGCAAGACGAAGTCAAAGAAATTGAAGTCGGCTCCGTCATTCTAACCGCCGGCTGTGAACCCTATGACCCCGCTCACCTGGAAAACGTCTATCATTACAAAACCAGTCCCAATGTCCTGACCAGCCTGGAATTCGAACGCATCCTGTCGGCCTCAGGGCCGACCATGGGGCATCTGCAGCGGCCTTCGGACGGCAAAGATCCTAAGAAAATTGCCTGGCTGCAGTGTGTGGGGTCAAGAGACAACAACCAGTGCGGCAACAGCTATTGCTCGTCGGTTTGCTGTATGTATGCCATCAAAGATTCCATGATTGCCAAAGAGCATGCTGCAGAAGATCTGGATTGTGTTGTGTTCAATATGGATATCCGAACCTTTGGCAAAGACTATGAGAAATATTACAATCGCGCCAAAGATGCCGGCATCCGGTTTATCAAATCGCGGATTCATTCCATCGATGAAATTGCTGATACCGGAAATTTAAGCATCCGCTACATGGATGATGCGGGTCAACTGCAGATCGAAGAATTTGACATGGTGGTGCTGTCGGTGGGTCTACAGGTGCCGCAATCAACCGTCGAGCTGGCCGAGCGCATAGGAGTCGAACTCGATGACTCCCGTTTTGCGGTGACCCATCCGTTTACACCCGTCCAAACCTCGCGTCCCGGTGTCTATGCCTGCGGTGCATTGCAGGAACCCAAGGACATTCCCAGCTCGGTGACCGAAGCCAGTGCGGCGGCCTGTGCTGCCGGTGCCAGTCTCAATACCGCACGGAATACACTGACCCGCAGCGTGGAAATTCCGGAGGAAATTGATGTCTCCGATAAGGACGCCCGCGTAGGGGTGTTTGTCTGCAACTGCGGGGTGAATATTTCCAGCGTCGTAGACGTTAAGGGGGTGACCGAGTACGCCAAATCCCTGCCCAATGTCGTGCATGCCCAGGAAAACCTGTTTACCTGTTCGCAGGATTCCCAGGATGAGATGAAAGAGATCATCAAGGAGCACAAACTCAACCGGGTGGTGGTGGCGGCCTGCAGTCCCAAAACCCACGAGCCCATTTTTCAGGATACCCTGGAATCCTGCGGGCTGAACAAATACCTGTTTGAGATGGCCAATATCCGGAACCAGGATTCATGGGTGCACTCTGAAGTTGCTGAACCCGCATCTGAAAAAGCAAATGATTTGGTACGAATGTCTGTGGCGCGGGCCACCACGCTGCATCCCTTGCAGGAAAAGAAGATCCCGGTCATTCAAAAAGGTCTGGTGATCGGCGGTGGTGTAGCCGGCATGAACGCTGCCCTGGGTCTGGCGGATCAGGGCTATGAGGTGGTTTTAATCGAAAAAGAGGCCGAGCTGGGTGGATTGGCCAATCGCCTGACGGCCACCATCGAGGGTGCTAATATCGGCGAATATGTCACTGAACTGGTGTCGCGGGTGACTGCCCATGAAAAGATTCAGGTGATCACCGACTCGCTGGTCGTCGGTTTTTCAGGCTTTAAAGGCAACTTTACCACCGAGATTCTGGTGGCGCCGGACATGGTACAACGTAAAATTGAGCACGGTGTCGTCATTGTGGCCACCGGGGCCCATGAATATTCTCCCAAAGAATATCTGTACGGCGATGACCCGCGGGTGATGACCCAGCTCGAGCTGGCCGACCGGATGCAAAAAGGCGAACTGGAGGAACCGGAACAGGTGGTTATGATCCAATGCATCGGTTCGCGTAACGAGGAGAATCCAAACTGCTCCCGGGTCTGTTGCCAGACGGCCGTTAAAAACGCGCTGCATCTCAAGGAAAAATATCCGGATGCCCAGATTTATGTGCTGAACCGCGATATCCGCACCTATGGGCTTTTGGAAGACTATTATACCGAAGCCCGGCGCCAGGGGGTCTTCTTTTTCCGGTACGATCCCGAAGATCCGCCGGTGGCCGAGAAGGGCAAAGACGGCATCGAGATCGTCTTTACCGATCACGTGCTCAATCGCAAGCTGAACGTCAGCACGGATTTATTGGTCCTCAGCGCCGGTGTGGAAGCTGAAGATACCGAGGAGCTGTCATCGATCGTGAAGCTGGCGCGCACGCCGGAAAACTTTTTTATGGAAGCCCATGTGAAATTACGACCGGTGGATATGGGTACCGAAGGTATTTTTGTGTGCGGTACGGCCCACAGCCCCAAGCTGATATCGGAAAGCATTGCCCAGGCCTATGCGGCAGCTTCGCGGGCAGTCACCTTTTTGTCCCAGGCCCATTTGACGCTGTCGGCGGTCACCGCGCAGGTGGAGGCTGAAAAGTGCGCCTCCTGTTTGATCTGTGTGCGCTCCTGTCCGTATGACGTGCCCAAAATCAATGCCGACGGCGTCAGTGAAATCGATGAGGCCCTCTGCCATGGCTGCGGCATCTGTACTGCGGAGTGTCCGGCCAAGGCCATCCAGTTGAACTGGTACGAAGACGATCAGATCATCTGTAAGGTAGATGCGCTGCTGGAAGGCGTGCTCTAAATTGCGGATTGCGGATTTCAGATTGTGGATTTCGAATTTTGTAATTTAGAATTTAGATTTTGGATTATAAATCTGGGATTACGAAAAAAAAATAGATAGAATTCATCAATTTTAGGCACTTTAGGCATTTTAAATCATTATTAGGCATTTTATTTTAGAGAGGAAACCATGAGCAAAGATTTTGAACCCATCATTATTGCCTTTTGCTGCAATTTCTGAGGGTACACGGCGGCGGACCTGGCAGGTTCGATGCGATTGCAATACCCGACCAATGTAAGGATCGTGCGGGTGCCCTGTACCGGTAAAGTCGATGTGATTCATATCATGCGGTCCTTTGAAAAAGGCGCTGACGGTGTTGCTGTGGTCGGCTGCCTCGAAGGCGAATGCCATTTTAACGCTGGCAACCTGATGGCCCGCAGAAGGGTCGAGCAGGCTCAGAAAATACTCGATACGGTGGGTGTCGGCGGCCAACGGGCCCAGATGTATAATCTGTCATCCAGTGAGGGCCCGCGGTTTGCGCAGTATGCCACCGAAATGACCGAAAAAATAAA
The DNA here is from genome assembly GCA_024639185.1 of Deltaproteobacteria bacterium. Classification (GTDB taxonomy): domain Bacteria; phylum Desulfobacterota; class Desulfobacteria; order Desulfobacterales; family JAHEIW01; genus JAHEIW01. The sequence continues at coordinate 16,301 of JAHEIW010000057.1, forward strand.
GGAATTGGGCCCCAACCCGATCCGGGTGGCCAAAAACAAGGCAGCATAGGGCTCGGTATTCGTTATATCTTAACGTATATAACTAACTAGAACTTTATAATTCATAAATTACTTCATATTAATGGAATAATGGAAAAATGGAATAATGGAATAATGGGTTGAAAAGCGGAAAATATCTTTTTTAAAATGATATTTTCATCATTTAGACACCCAACATTCCAGTGTTCCAACATTCCAACATTCCGCAAACTTTTAGAGAGGTTACATTCCATGATTGTTGCGGACAAAAAACCAATTGAGGAAATCATCGAATGCCTCAAAGACCACAAAAACATTCTGGTGCTGGGCTGCAACGAATGTGTCACCGTCTGCGAGGCCGGCGGCAAAAAAGAGGTCGGCGTCCTGGCTTCGGCCCTCAGGATGAACGCCAGAAAAGAGGGCAAAGAAGTTAAAATCGATGAATTGACCCTCGAACGACAATGTGATCGAGAGTATCTGGATGAAATCCGGGATTCGATCGACCAATATGATGCCGTGGTATCGCTTGCCTGTGGCGTCGGTGTTCAATTTACGGCCGAGCAATACCACGACAAGCCGATTTATCCGGGGGTGAACACCACCTTTTTGGGCGCCACCGAGGAGCGCGGTGTGTGGACCGAACGCTGCCAGGCTTGCGGGCAGTGTATCCTGGCCACGACCGGGGGCATCTGCCCGGTGGCGCGCTGTGCCAAACGGCTTTTCAATGGCCCCTGCGGGGGGTCGACCACCGGCAAATGTGAGATTAACGCCGAGGTCGACTGTGCCTGGCAATTGATCGTCGATCGGCTCAAAGCCCTTGAACGGCTCGACGACTATGAAAAACTGTGCCCCCTAAAGGACTGGTCGACGGACAGAGCCGGGGGACCCCGAAAAGTCGTAAGGGAGGATGTGAAGCAATGACAACTAAGACACCGAGTAAACTGGAAAAAATTCTCAGGGACGGGCACCTGGCCGTTACGTCCGAGTGTGGACCGCCCCGTGGCAGCAATATCGATCACATCGTAAAAAAAGGTGAGCTGATCAAAGATCATGTCGATGCCATTAATATCACCGACAACCAAACATCCATGACGCGCTTATGCAGTCTGGCCGCCTGTATTCGCCTGAAACTGATGGGCCTGGAGCCGGTGCTGCAAATGGTCACGCGCGATCGCAATCGAATTGCGCTGCAAAGCGATATTCTCGGCGCCGCCTCTTTTGACATCAACAATATTTTGTGTCTGTCCGGCGATCATCAAAGCTTTGGTGATTGCTCTCAGGGCCAGAATGTGCATGATATCGATTCAATTCAGTTGATTCAGGCCGTGCGGCATATGCGTGACGAGGGCAAATTTTTGGGCGGTGATGAGCTTGAAGGCAAACCCGAAATGTTCGTAGGTGCTGCCGCCAACCCATTTGCCGATCCATTTGAGATCCGGGTGCCGCGTCTGGCCAAAAAGATCGCGGCCGGCGTCGAATTCATCCAGACCCAGTGCATTTACAACCTGGACAAATTTGAAGAGTGGATGAAAGGCGTGCGTGAGCGCGGGTTGCATGAAAAATGTTTTATTCTGGCCGGTCTGACCCCCATGAAGAGTGTCGGCATGGCCAAGTATATGCAAAAACGCGTGCCGGGAATGGACGTGCCCGAGGAGGTTATTAAACGTCTGCAGGGGGTCGAAAAAGGCAAGCAGGCCGATGAGGGCATCAAAATGTGCATCGAGTCCATTCAGCGCCTGAAAGAATGCGAGGGCGTGGCTGGATTCCATGTGATGGCCATCGAGTGGGAAGAAAAAGTGCCCGAGATTGTGGAGGCCGCCGGCCTTTATCCCCGACCCAATGGCAATTAGCACCTATTCGTAAATAGTTGAGATAAAACCCTGCCTTGATTTTTTTTAAGGCAGGGTTTTTCATTCACCCCTTAATCCATTCCGCAAATTACAGCATAAATCCGGGAAATCATACATGCATCTAATTCTCCTACACGGTTACCTGCTGCAGGGAACCGGATCCAATATCTATGTAGCCAATATTGCAAAGGCATGGCAGGGTCAGGGGCATGCAGTAACGGTTGTTTGCCAGGATTATGAAGCCAAATCCCTTACTTTTGTGAATCATTACATCGGACCTGGAGAAAAGATCCCCTCGGATCCTCCGGAGCCGGGTAGTGTGCGGGTCATTGTACCTGACATCAATAGGTTACTGCCTGTATATGTCTTCGACCATTATGAAGGGTTCCGAGTGAAAACGATACCGGAGATGACCGTTGACGAATGCGAAATCCATATTGAAATGACAGCCGCGGTTCTGCGCAGCGTTGTGGCGCAAGGAGGCTCACATGTGTTGGCCAACCATGCGCTTTTCGGTCCCATAATTGCGAGTCGCGCGCTAACCGACACCGCTATTCCTTATGATGTCAAAATTCATGGAAGTGCCTTGGAGTATACCCTGGTCCCCAACCCTGAATGGATGCTATATGCTGTGGAAGGCCTTAAGAACGCACGGCATATTTTCGTAGGTACTCGATACGTAAAGCATCGGACTCTGGAGGTATTTGCATCATATCGAAACCAACTGGCTTTAGAAGACAAGCTACACATCGTTCCACCAGGGATGGACCCTGAGATTTTCAAGCTCTCGGAATCATATGAATCAGGCATGGATCGTTTTCTTGAAAATGTGGATAATATGATTCAGGAAAATGGAAACGGGCGCCAAGCATTTCAAATCGCCCTGCCTTATGATGGTGATGATCGATCTCACCATGAACTGCTTCTTCGAGCTGGAGAACGCTACAACCAAAGGGCGGTGGATGCGGATCTCCCTGCGAAATGGCCTCGGATCGAATCCCATGAACCCATCATACTTTATTTCGGAAAATTTTTACCGGCAAAGGGTGTTGGAGAAGTGCTTGTTACCGTACCGACTGTTCTCTCGAAAATTCCAAGTGTACGTTTTGTATTTGTCGGTTTTGGTTCGTATCGGGAGCATCTGGAAGGGATGTTACAGGGCCTGATACAAGGGGATAGCCATATGTTCAAAGCCTGTGCGCGCGCCGGCGATTTTGTTGAGGTTAAACATTTGGACCACTGGTTTCGCCCGCTTGCATCTCAGGAAAGCGATAGGATAACAATGACAGGGATACTCGATCATGAGACTCTGGGCTCTCTCTTGCCCTTGGCGAGCCTCACCATCGTCCCAAGTAAGTGGCCCGAAGCATTCGGTATGGTTGCCGTGGAAGCGATGGCAGCAGGTGTGCTGCCACTTTGTAACGATCATGCCGGGTTGCGGGATGTGATTGAAGCGGTAGGCGCGGATTCACCAGAAATTGCCGATTTGATGCGTCTGGATCGAGCTGAGTTTGTAACGCAACTCCCCAAGAAAATTAATTCCGCCCTCAACTTTCTGTATCCCGATGGATATGCTAAGCAATCCCACAGGAAAAAGGTTTCCAAACAGTTACGCCGTATATCAGTTAAACATTTTTCTTGGGACAGAATCGCCAAGATGCTTTTAGATTTGTAAGCGGATTGTCTTTAAAACCTAAATCCGGGACAGATATTGCTGCCCTTTTACCCATGCTTTTGAGAAAATACACATTCCGTTCGCTAATTCTATATTATTCAAGCATGCTCCATAGTTTGACTAAGGCACGAAACCCACCAAAAATATTAGCTGAAAAAAGTGTATATTCGCCCTGGCTAATCTGCAAAATCATTATCACGATCAAAGCTCTGTATTTTGCCGCATATCAGACCATACTTGAGCGTTGTCCAGGAGCGCTTGCGATATCAGTTTGAAACACGTACTTTCGACAAGATTGAATTTATGGTAAAACGTGTTTTACAAAGTTCTCCAAATTTAGTTCTGTTTTGGGTGATATCACAACAATAGCCGAACCTTTGATTATCTCAATATATCAATATTCCACTAATGCTTGTTTTTCTGGTGATTTCCAAAGAATCCTGTTGATTTTTTTCCATCCTTTACCTAAGATTCTATAACAACAATCTGAGGGTTTAATAACAAGACTTACGCATCAGTTCCAGGGAGACTGTATGCACCTTGTTTTAAATAAATAGCCGCGTTGTCTATATAGGTGACCTGGCTTTTTTTGTTTGTTAAATAGGGTGATTAAATGGAAACGGGAATATATATTATAATAATAATGGCTTTTGCCAATATGTTTGGTGTTATTGGCACTTGGATGACTGATAGTAGGGGAAAGAATTTTGCTTTGGGGTACGCTGCGGGGTTTATCCTTGGACCGATTGGCATATTAGCCCTTAAACTTTTGTTCCCCCCAAAATCAGGTTAACATTTGTTAGGGGATACAGTATGCAACGTGTTTTAAATAAGTTGGCCAAGTTGCCTTTTTGGGTGGCTTGGCTTTTTTTTGGTGTTAGGAGGCTGAGAATGGATAGGATATTTCGACCGCAGGTAGTGCAATGGTGTATTTTTATATTTTCGATAATTTTGGCTACGATGGTTTTGTTTTGTACCGAGCAACTGAATGCTGATATTTATCAATGGATTGATGAAAAAGGTGTAAAACATTTCAGTAATGCACCCCCAGCTAATGCCGGAAATGCTAAAATCGTGTTTGACGAGCACCAACACAATAAAGCCGTCGATGAAAACCGTGTCGATAACGATCAAAAATCAATAGATGCGCTCATTGAAGAAATGAATGAAAAAGAACAGCAAGCCAAAGCGATTTTGGAGAAACAAAAAAGATTCATGAATTTAAAACAAGAACAACTTTTTTCGTTCGGTTCTAAATGCTTCGGTCCATCTTACAGTATTCAACAGGGCAGAGATGTGCGTCATGAAATTGTACCAAGGTATCTTATGCCAGGCGAATTCGAGGAACTCTTAGAGCTATTGGAAAGTTTAGAGGGTGACTGGTATGGAGCTGCATGGGAACGGACATGTAATGAATTCAAAGGCGAAGTGTATCAAGAGATAAACAATTTTACAATTAAGTCAGAAGGTAGGATGCATTCAAGAGGCCAATTTATTTTAAAAAGTAATTTATATTCGCGGCAAAGCGACAGCACGCGCCTTGAAGCACTTCCTCTTTATTTAGATTCTAAAAAATTGACAACCCAAGATGGCATTTTAACCTCGGATGTTGAATTAATCTCAGTATCAACAGATCACCTAGTTTATGTCCAAAAAGGGGCACCTGCATTACCAACCATAAGAGATCAGATGACACTTCGAAAAGATAGGGAGAGCGAATTTGTGACTTTCATCAAAAAAACAGGTAAAGGGTCTTTTTCATTTGAAAGATTATTCTATATTAATGGAAAACTGAAAACAATCAACACTTGGCATCTCGAAAATAATTAAGGTTTTCACTGCTGGCGAACCAGAACTTATTAAATAAATCGAGTTATCCCAAATACAAAGACGCAACACCTAATTTAGAATTGGCTTTGCTAATTTTTACTGGAAACAAGTTTCGTTTTCTTGATTTATATACTCCAAAAAATCAAAAGGTTTTTGGGCTATAAATTGGGCTATAAAAGGAATGTGATATTCTGGCATATCACAGCATTTCTGATCTGGTGATACTCTCAGAGACTGTCGAAAAATGTATCGATCAACGGCGTCTTTTCTATACAATCTATAAAGTTTTAATTCTACTCAATACTCAAAAAAATTCCTGCAACTATCCTCTATCGCCGCATTTTTTCATTTGACAATGTCTAGTCCTATTGCTAGGTAAAGATTAGTTGATGATAAAACAACCAAGCTGATATGGAGTGGGCAAAACAATGGCCAAATTTAAGCGCTATGATTATTCTCAAAAGGTTTTAATCCCGGTATCATTACAGGAACAACTGGTACCGGGCAGTTTAGAGTTTGCCATCCATACGCTAATTGAGACGCGCATGGATATGTCGGTATTTGAGGGCAATTACAAAAATGATGCAGTTGGCAGAAGCGCCTATGACCCCAAGATTTTGTTAAAGGTGGTGTTGTTAGGCTACGCGCGGGGGCTGATATCCTCTCGTGATATTGAACGCGCCTGCTGTGAAAATGTGACTTTTATGGCACTTTCAGGTAACCAGCGTCCGGATCACAGCACCATCGCTGCTTTTGTATCGTCGATGAAAGATCAGATACTGTGCTTGTATTGCGACATTTTATTGGTCTGTGAGCAAGAAAATCTTTTGGGAGGTACTTTTTTTGCTTTAGACGGGCTAAAGCTGCCGGCCAATGCGTCTAAAGAGTCCAGCGGCACGGTAGCGGATTTAAAAAAGAAACGGCGCAAAATCAGACAAAAGCTCAAGCGGCTGTTAAAAGATCAGATCGATGCGGATAAAGATGACGATGATAATTTTCCCAACCCACCCAAGCGTGAGCAACAAATTGACAAACTTCAAAAACAAGCCGATCGCATTGAAAGATGGCTCAAAGAAAATGATGCCAAGATCGGGGTCAACAAAAAAGAGCTTCACAGCAATGTCACCGACAACGATTCTGCCAAGATGCATACTGCCCACGGCACTGTGCAGGGCTACAATGCCCAGGCGTTAGTGGATTCAAAGCACCAGGTCATCGTTCATGGCGAAGCGATTGGAAAAGGACTGGACAATGATAATTTAGCGCCGGTAGTCGATGGTGCCAAAAAAAATCTTGAGCGCATCGGCAAGGGCAAAGACTATTTTGAAGGCAAGATCCTAACCGCTGATTCAAGCTATCATAGTGTAACCAACATAGAAAAGTGCAACAAAGAGAAGCTGGACGCCTATATTCCTGACAATAAATTTCGTAACCGCGACAAGCGATTTTCCAGCCGGGTGGGTTATCGGCCCAGATCCAAAAAGTTTACATTTGCTGATTTTAAATATGATGGTGGTAAAGATGAATATATGTGTCCCAATGGCAAACGACTTAAGCCATTGGTCAAATCCGGGCGACATAAAGGCAAGCTTTTGAAAGTCTTTACATCCAGGCAAAAAGATTGCAAGTACTGTCAGCTCAGAGCCAAGTGTTTGCGATATAAAGATGCTAAACGTCGGCACTTAACATACTATGCGGACCCATCGGGTAAAAACATATCACAGGCAATGGTGCAAAAGATCGAGACCCAAAAGGGGCGTAAAATCTATCCACAGCGCATCGGCATTGTAGAGCCGGTATTTGCCAACATTCGCTTACACAAAGGTATGAATAAATTTACCTTAAGGGGCAAAATAAAGGTCGATATCCAGTGGCTACTTTATTGTATGGTACACAATATGGAAAAGATAGCTAATTACGGCTTTACATAGGTTGTCTCAAGCAAGCAGGGGGCATCGATAATAAAATAGAAGCACAGCACTGACTGAAAAAGGTAAAATTTTAGAAACCTTCAATGCCAAGAGATGATTAGGTTTGGCAATACGAATTTTCCGACAGTCTCTCAATATATCTAAACTTCATGGTTTTAAGATTTGACAAAAAATACCAAAAAAAATAATGTTATAAAAGCATTTATGAAGAACAATTGGAAATTTTCGAGTATTTTATTTATTATCTGAAATATGGCTCACATATAATACAATTAGAATTTTGTATTAATCAAATTAAGAAAGGAGGTAAAAACCATGTTAGTAAAATCCCGGATGAGTGTACCTCCCCTCACCATTGACCCTGAGGAGTCCCTTTCAGATG